>JAGLSB010000420.1 GCA_023135955.1 Bacteroidales bacterium
TCAGTCCGATGTGGAAAACCAATACCTTCAATATAGGGCTCAAGGAATTAATCAGCCTGATTTGAAGTGCATGATTTACAGAGACTTTTTAGAACAAAAACTTATGATGAATCAGGCAAAGATTGACAGCGTCGAAGTTTCTGAATCCAGCGTTGAAATGAGCATGGATCAAAGATTACAATATTTCATAAGCCAGATGGGGTCTGTAGAAGAATTAGAGAATTATTTTAATAAAACAGTTCTCGAAATTAAAGAAGACTTAAGAAGCACTGTCAGGGATCAGATGATTACTCAGCAGATGCATGGGATAATAACCGGAGATGTTAAAACAACGCCATCCGACGTTCGAAAGTTTTATAATTCTATACCTAAAGATAGCATCCCATATATTGATGCACTTGTTGAGATCCAACATATTATGATATTTCCAGCTCTTGGAGATGCTGCCATTTTCGAGGTTAAAGAGAGACTCCTTAATTTGAGAAAGAGAATTTTAGAAGGGGAAAATTTTGAGACTCTTGCAATTTTATACTCTGAAGGCCCTTCTGCTTCGGATGGTGGCGATATTGGTTTTTTGGGTAAAGGAGAGCTTGATGCTGCCTATGCAAAAGAAGCTTTCGGTCTGAAAAAAGGTGGAGTATCAAAAATTGTTGAATCCAAATTCGGTTATCATATTATTCAACTGGTTGAACGACAAGATGATAGGGTGAGGACGAGACATATTCTTATGAAGCCAAGAATTAACGTTGATGCTCGCCAACAAGCCATTACAAAACTTGATAGTTTGGCAAATCTAATCAGGTTAGATTCAATTAAGTTTGAAACTGCTGCAAGATACTTTTCTCAAGATAAAAGCACTGCTATCAATAAAGGCATTATGGTAAATCCACAAACTAACTCATCTCAATTCGAATTAAAGCAACTTGATACTAAAGATTATGAAACTGCACGAGATCTGGAACTTGGAGAAATATCAAAACCTTATGAGTCACTTGATGAAAATTATAAGACAGTTTACAAGATAATAAAACTCAAATCCAGAACAGATCCGCACAGGGCTAATATGAAACAAGACTACCTATTACTCCAGAATTTGGCTCTCGGTGAAAAGAAGCAAATAGTCATTGAAGATTGGATTCTTGAAAAGAAAAGTGAAACCTATTACAAAGTTGATCCTTTATACCAGGATTGTATACCCTTAAAAGGCATCTGGATTGATTAGAAATTATTTTTCAATTAATATATGTCTTACTTGACTCTTCCATATGCATATCTGAAGGACAAGGCAAAAATTCTTACCGTCATATTTATATATGTCCTAAGCTTGCACCCTATACTTGCTCAGGAAGAAGTAAAAAAAATTGATATTACATCCGATTTTATTGAATTCGATGCCGAATTGGGTAAAGGTGCAAAACGTCTGATGGGTAATGTGGTTTTTGTGCATGAAGATATATATATGACCTGCGATAGTGCGCATTATTTTTCTGAAGAGAATCTTGTTGACGCATATTCAAATGTTCACCTGTGGCAAAGTGATACACTTGACCTGTATGGTGATTTCCTTAAATACGAAGGCGATAATAAGATTGCCAGGGTTAGGAATAATGTGCTTCTAATCGATAAAGAAACAAGATTAACAACTGATTATATTGATCATAATTTCGGTAATGATCTAGCATACTATTTAGGCGGTGGTAATATTGTCAATGGAGAGAACAATCTAAAAAGTGAAGTCGGATATTATTACACTAAAGAAAAACTACTCTTTTTTAAGGATAGTGTTGTTGTTACTAATCCTGATTACACAATGTATTCTGATACACTTAAATATAATACTCAAACCGAAATCTCATATTTTCTAGGGCCCACAGATATTATTTCAGAAGACAATTATATTTATTGTGAAAATGGATGGTACGATACCCAAAACAACATCTCACAATTTAATCAAAATGCAAGGCTCGAAAGTAAAGGTTCCATCCTCCTTGGAGACTCTATCTATTATGAACGGGAAACTGGTATGGGTAAAGCTTTTATAAATGTTGAAATGATTGATACAGCACAGGATATTATTTTACAAGGTAATTATGCAATTTACTATGAAGAAAGCGAATATGTAATGATTACCGACAGTGCTTTAATGATACAAATTGACAAAGGGGATTCTCTTTTTATTCATGCCGATACTCTCCTTTCAATCGCTGACACAATACCTGATAAAAGACTTATCAAAACTTATAATCATGTTAAATTTTTCCGGCCAGATATCCAGGGAAAGTGTGATTCTATGGTGTATAGCGATATAGATTCAGTATTTCGTTTTTATGGGGAACCGGTATTATGGTCTGATGAGAATCAAATGACTTCAGAGTTCATCGAACTTTATACAAAAAACAAGCAATTAAACAGAATTGAGATGATCAATTCAGCTTTTATAATTTCGCAGGAAGATTCAATAAAATTTAACCAGATTAAAGGCCGGAATATGACTGGCTTTATTAAAAATAATAAAATTCAACATATTAACGTTGATGGTAATTCTCAAAGTATTTATTATGCTAAAGAGGAAGAAAATATAATTGGAGTGAATAAAACCCTTAGCTCGAACCTGATAATACGCTTTGTTGAAAATGAAATTGATCAGATCATCTATCTCACACAACCAAAGGGAACGTATTTCCCGATTTCCAAATTTCCGGAAACTGAATCCAGATTTTCAAATTTTGTGTGGTTTGACGATTACCGACCGCTGAATAAATCAGAAGTGTTTATTTGGAAGAAATAGGGTTGGTGTGCTGGTGTGCTGATTAATATTCATCTTCATTGAAGAAGAAATCATCTTTACTGGGGTAATCAGGCCAGATATCTTCAATACTTTCAAAGATTTCACCTTCTTCTTCAATTTCCTGCAGATTCTCAATAA
>JAGLSB010000421.1 GCA_023135955.1 Bacteroidales bacterium
CCATGTTTTCATGTAGAATCATTGAAAAAGAATTAATTATGATGAAGAAAGTAATGAAACTTGTTGACCCGAGCACAGGACTAATGGTTTGCCGGGTTTGTGGAGCAAAGCACTACGCTCAAGTACAATCAGGTGTTGATCGTGCTAATGGAGTTGCCAGGTATTATCGAGGATCCTGGCAGTGTCAGAATGGTTGCAAACTGGATTGACCCAACTAAATCCACTCTCAGTTAAATCCCTAATAGCATGATAAGACACATAGAAGGATTGGATAGAAATTTTATTATTGATTTAATAATGGTTTTGTGGCGTTAAATAGCAAACATCCCAACCCAGTCGAATATTCCACCATTATTGGGATGACGGGGGATACTGTCCTTAATAAATGGAAAAATCTTTACAAAATAGTCTTTATTATGTAAAACGGGGTTGAATCATCGATTAACACTGCAACACAGAAGTATTAATCTGTTATCTTTACGTCCAAAAGTAATGTGATGGATTTTGTGTGAGTATTATGGAAAATTGATCTGTTTTAGATGCAATCGATAAATTATTGTATTCGGTTAAAAAAGCAAGAAAATGCATATCTCTCAGATTATAAAAGTTTTAGAGAAAATACAATGTTGCTATTTTTTTATGTAATACATACAGTCCCTATTGCAAGTGGAGAGACAGACACCCCTCTCCAACAAAAAAACAAGCGGATTTCTAACGCTCTGATAATCAAATAAAGTTATTGCCCATAATGTTCATTATGTTAAATCTACAACACGAGTGGATTATTCTTTAGGTGTAGGAATGGGAATAGATTTTGAATCTACACTACTGAAACACAGAGAATAAGATAGATAGGGGCCCGGGTCCGCATTTTCGATTTTCTTTACGATTGGATCATCCTCTAATTTAACATTGAGCCCACCTGGAGACTCACTTACCTTATTTCTACTGATATATCATTTACTAGAATAAATGTAATTATCAAGTTTATTTCTTGACATTGCTTTCAATTATTCATATCTTTATTAGATAATTACACGTTACCAATATTGTTTAAATGTAATTTATGACAAATAAGAAATATTATGTAATGTTTCGAATGGAGGAAGACGGCAGAGGGGAAGCTACTATATATACGAACAAGCGGCGATTAGTAGAAGCAAGTGGAGGAGCGCTTAACTATCATACGCTTGTCCATCACTTAGTGAGAAAACAAAGAACATGGTATAGAAAAGGGAATATTGTTGTTATCTGTGCCGAGGGAATAGTGCGTGGGAATCAGGTACTGAGTATCAGGGGCAGAGGTTTTCATTGAAAGGAATTCATCCGCCGTATTTTTTTTTGTATAATAAGAATATTAAATATCATGGGACGTAAAAAAATAAGATATCCATATGAGAAGAGGAGCCACCTGATCACCTTCCGTCTTAAATACTGGGAGCATCAGAAGCTGGCAACATTCAGCTCGAAAATAAAAATGTCCGTTAGTGATGTATGCAGAATGTTCGTTTCCCATGGTATTGATGGAGTTAATCAGAGTATTTCTGAAAGGGAAATTGAAGATACTAGGCCAGAAATGACAGGGAGACCTCCAGGGTTCTGATTACAATTAAGTTCCAGAATTGTAGCTAATTTATTATTTCTTTATAGTTATTAATTTATTTTGCTCCTCCTCACAATTATAAAATACTTAATGATGTAAGAAATAAATAAATAATCATCTCTTATTAATCTCCTTCTTTTAATTATCATTATTTGTATTTTGTTAATGGGAGATTAGGATTTATACCTTCGTGAGAATATTTTAGTAAATTCCATTAAAACAATATTTTGAGTATTTATACTTTGTGTTTCTTACAAGTTTAATTGACTGGAAAAAAGATTCTGGAATATTATTCCTATATTAGAATAGATAATTTTACTACTCTTCTAAACATAAGAACATTCCAGAGGTTTTTATATACGACTTTGTAGTACATATAAAAAAGGAGAAAAAGCTATGAATAAAAAAATTAGAAATTCTTACATATTATTTGCTGGACTAATCATCATCACGATAGTCTTATTCGTTCAGAAATCTCAGGTGAATAACTCTCCAGACACCTCTGATTTTGAACCGTCTTTCAAAGAAAGTAATCTTCACGGTAATAAAATCGAGCATCTTGATTCCACTTCTTTGGTCTATTCAAATTTTAAATATGGATTTGCAATGGATTTTCCAAATAATTGGAGCGTTGATAGAGGAGTATCTGAACATAATATTATTAGGGCAGGTCAAATTGATAGTGCTATTTCATTTTCAATTAATGTGATAGAAATAAGTGACATGGAATCCGATATTGATATTTGGACTTTGTGGGATAATAAAGCTATGGGACTCGAAGCAAACTATAGAAGTATGTTACCAAAATTGGTTAACTCAAATATATATAATTTTAGTCCTAGGAAAGTATATGTCAGTAATAGAGAGGCGATAGAAATACGATTTAATTATTTTGTACGAGAAGTAGATGTAGAGCATGAAATGCAATGCCTCTTTTATTCGATCTATAAGATACCATTTACATATACTATTGGAATGCACATACCAAAAATATTTTATGAATACAATCCGGACAGATATGATTATATGATAAATAATTTTGTATTGATGAAACCTAACAAATAAAAACTATGGGTAGCATCGTGTATAGTGCATTTGGCGTGTCGTACCATGCTTTTAGTTTAGGTTCATTTTCTAAACTTTGTAGCGGTTTGAAAGGAATGTGCATTGAAGGGTCAAACGACACCATAAACGAGGAACGTTGGCGTTCAATTAAAAAGATACCATCACATGATTTAGGTGCTGGAACACATGTTAAATAGAACCCTGGTAAAATGAGAATCTTAACTTTAATATTTTTCATCTTTTTCACATGCCATTTGACTTGCGCTCAGAATGAATACTCTGATACGGAGTTAGATGAAATGATAAAATCATATTCTTTTTACATAAGTCAATTGTCTACTGTCAATGGTGTAATTGAAAAATACCCTTCCCTTAAATATGAAGCTAATACTGCTCAAAATTTATGGAATCTGAAATTTAAATCTTCAATTGACAATATTGAAAACAAATTAAATTAACACATATCAATAATGAAAACAAATTCAAAAATTAACAACTATCTTAAACATAAATTGCAGAACAATGATGTTGAGATTGGTTTTAATGAGCTTGCTGATATTGGTATAGAACATAATGAGGTTACATTTGAGTTGAATGAGAATATTGTATTGGAGAGAGTACAATATTTCAAGTCTTTTAAAATCTCTTATAAGGACAAAAAGCGTAATTATGATAATAAACTTCTTGATGATTATATAGATAGTGAAGCAGTTATAAAATCATTATCAGATTATAAACTAACCAATAAGAAGTATAGCGAATTTAAAAAAAGCAGACAAGCCGAGGTTGAGTGGAATAAAGATCTTGAAAATCATTTTAAAACATATTTCCTAAATGTTCATAGAGGTAATCCGAACAAGTCATTGCA
The DNA here is from genome assembly GCA_023135955.1 of Bacteroidales bacterium. GTDB lineage: Bacteria > Bacteroidota > Bacteroidia > Bacteroidales > JAGLSB01. The sequence continues at coordinate 3,537 of JAGLSB010000421.1, forward strand.
AATTGATATTGACCTCGGCTCAGGGAAGGTTGGATTAGAACTTAAATGGGCTGATAAGATTAATAAGAATCATCCTATGAATAATGTTGTTGGGCAAATTGGTGGTTATAAGAGAAACGGTAATTATAAATCACTTTTTTTAGTTGTTGCAGGAGTTGTTGATTTAAAACAAGATGTTCTTATCTTAGAATTAGAAAACCGTGTTAGAGATGAACTCGGATGTAATTTTGTTTTTATTGAAATAGTTTAATTCATATATTTAGGAAAAAGATCAAAGACCGGATAGTAAAGGTTTGGGGGGAGTGAAATGAATAGGAAACAAAAACTTATTTTAACCAATAATAACTGAACCAATGGAAGAATTATTTATCAAATCATTAAAGGTTGGTGACTCAATACAACTTGTTATTAAGCCTGGAATAGAGGTAACTGGTAATATTAAAAAGTTAACAAACTCCTATGTAATAGTTTCATCGCTTCTGCAAGAAAATAATATTAAACTTGAATCAATATTATCTTGGAGGAAGCTTAACTTTAACAAAGTTGATCAAAAGGATGAAGAACGACCTTCTGGAAAAGAACCAAAATCTAGGATTAAGCTAGTTAATAATGAGTCAGATATAGAAGTTGAGACTGTAGTACCTCCGAAAATAAAAGAGTCGATTGATTTAGATTCAAAAATTCATCTTGATGAGAACATTGCAGTAAATAAAGCTAAAATAATCTCTCCTTCTGAAAAAGATTATGAAAGTGTACCATGGACTGAAATTGGAATACCTCAAGAATCTTTATTTAAGGGAAGAGTTGAGATTATTGATCGCTTGAAGAAGCATTATACATCTTCCATCAGCAGAAAGCAAACCTATATTTTATATGGCCTAACTAGAACTGGTAAAAGCACAATTATTGAATACTTGTCGAAAGACATAGAGGGACAGCAGATTCGTATTGATGGAATACCATTTAAAATATCTCCTTTCATTTGGAATTTTGGACAAGCAGCGTCACACTCAAAGGCTGAGGGTATGTGGACCTACCTTGTTGAAGATTGCATTATTAAAAAATTATACTCTTTAAATGCCAAGAAAACAATAGCTTTGGATAAGACTTTAGATGTTATTCAAAAAGCTACAACGTCTGGCAAATACAGATTTGCAACATTTAAAAGAGTTATTAGCGAATTGAAACTTGATAATATATATCCTATAATTTTTATTGATGAATTTACTTTTTTTAGAACATTACATAAAGGGGCTCAATTGGATGCCTCATTTCTATCTGTGATAAGAGAATTATCGATGAAGGGATTGGTTAGTTTTCTTTTTGCAGGAACTTATGATATTAAGGACATGATTAGTGATCCTGAAATTGGAATTACAGGGCAGTTTGCAAATACAATTGATTATGAAGTAAGCCAAATCAGCGTAGAATCTGCAAAAGATCTAATTAATGTTTGGGATGGAAAATTGAAATTTAGTGAAGATGCCTTAAATTATATTTTGCAACTATCAAATAGAATTCCATATTTCATTCAAATATTGTGTAAAAACCTGGGTTTTTACAGTTTAGAGAATGGAATTGAAAATATTGAATTTGATGATGTTGAAATAGTTGTTAGATTATTGATTGGACAGGATGAACCTCCTATTACTTCTATGATCAACACTCTTGCTGAAGGAGTATTTCTTAATAATCAACATGATCCAACAGAATCAAATGAAATAAATGCTTTAATTTCCACCTTATCCTTTTTAAATAAAAATAATTCCAAACCCGAAGGGATGAAGATTACTGATATTTTTGAATTATGGGATATAAACAAATTAACAGGAATTAATGTATTAATTAGTCAGGGTCTGCAAAGACTTAAAACAAAAGGGATTGTAAAGGTTGGACGTGAAAATGAATATTTTATTGCAGTCGACTTATTTAGAAGATGGTGGTTTCGCCGGCATAATGATATTAAGTTGGAATTGAATTTTTTGGAAGGATATACATCATGAATGGATTTAGAACCAGCGATATAGTAACTGATCCTAAGTTATTATTTGGCAGAAATAAGGAGGGACAGGCTCTTAATAAACTAATTATCAATTTATTGAGAGGTGCAAATCTTCAATTGTGTGGAGAAAGAAGGTATGGGAAAACTTCTACTTTGAAGTGTTTAGAAAAATCACTATCTCAGAATTATAATCAATATATCCCAGTATTTCTCAATTTTAAAAATCATCCCAGCATAAAAGGCAGCGCAAACATTTTTCGATTTATTATCTCAAAATGTATTCAGTCATTGTCTATACATAAGATGATAGATGATTCTGAAATCTTTCATAATATTGAATTATTCCCTTCAACCTGTTGGGAAGATATATACGATAGATTGTCAATCCTAAAGGATAATAGAGTTAATAGTGTTTTTTCGGAAGTTGTAGATTTTTATTCATCGCATTTAGGGAAAACGTTCATTCTACTAATTGATGAGTATGAATATTTATTTAAATATTCATTTGATAATCCACAGGCGTTTTTTCAAATAAGATCAATATCTGAGCTACCTCCATTAATTGATAAAAAACAATTGCAATTTGTTGTTGCGGGATCTGAAACTTGGGAAAAACTAGGGAGTAACATTGGCTCACCTGAGTTGAACACACTTGGTGCTCAGATTATCTTTTTGCCACCATTAAATAGAGTAGATTTTGATGAAATGTGGGATTATCTTACCAAGGATATGGATACTGGTATTTATGAAATAAAAAAATCACAAAGTGTCTATGATCTTTCAGGAGGAATTCCGTTTTATTCAAAACTTATAGGTAACGAACTTTTAAACAGTAGTGATATTGACTATACTGTTTTATTACCTCATTTTGAAGTAGGGACGAATAAGTTTAATGAGCAAGAATTAGGTTTACTTAAATCGATATTAATTGGCAATTCAATTGAAAGTAGTTCTATTAGTCAATTGCTAATTAATCGTGGTTATATCAAGAGTAAGGACGGTACTTTTCTTATAAATGGGAGTTTATATAAGAAATATTTGGAAGATAAATTTAGTAATTCTCAATTTGTTTCTGGATTGCAACATAGTGAAACAATTAAAGAACTTGTTTCAAAAATAGTTAATAAAATAATGGTTATAAATAAAACTGCGAAAAGTAAAGTTAAGAAGGAAGTATTTATACCAACAGTGGATGATCAATCTTTAACAATTGACCTCCTAACTCTTTGTGTGGATGAGGAAGATATGTCTAGATTGACATCAGCTCTTTATAAGATACTTATTGAAAAGACTATACATAGAAAGAAGTTTGATTTGTTACCAACTGGGTTTAAACTAGATCATCCATCTGCTTTGATAATCGATCAAGCACGACACCATTTTGGAGCACATTTAACAACCGTACCAACTTTTAATTCTAAACTTAGTAAAGAAGACTTGTTAATTGAAATGACAGGTTCAGTAAATGAGCCTGAGAAAAATGATTTTATTGTCATACAGATTAGGTTGCTGGAGATTTTCAATAATTACCTCAATGATCTCAATAAGTTTATTCGAGCAAATGCAAGTTGGTGATTTTGTATAAGTCTTCTTGAATTAGAACAACTTATACTGAAAAGTTAATTAATATTTTGGTAGTAAGAACTATCCTGTTTCTAACAAATTCCTTAGGGTAGTAATTATAGGGTCTTATATCAAAAAACTTGTTTTAATAGCTTGTTTAAGTATTAATAAACAAGAATTTGACTTCCTTTCTTAGCATAGATGAAAGATCGGATAGCAAAGGTTTGGGGGGATTAATAATACAATCATAATTAAACTAAATGTATAATGGCTGAACTCACAGGAAATATTAAAGTATCCCAGGATTTGATTATTAAAATCCAAATGAAGTAATTGAGCAAATGGAATTAATTGAGTCTCGTTTTAAAGATTAAAACAACATCCATTTATGAACGATTTTCAAATGTTTACTAGAGATTAATTTTTAAGCAATAATTACACGGAATAAAATTTGATTTTTTCCATACTCTAAAAAAAGAAATTCATGAAAATGCTGAAAACAGAAATTTTAATAGAGATTAAGTTCTTGCAAAATTTATGTACCAGATTAAAAGAGAGATTTGATCATGAGGATATGAGGATTTCAGTTTTTGATGGTTTTAACGCAATCTTATGTAATTACTTTCTGGAAATTGGATTAACCGAACAAGAATATTTTATTGATACTTACAAAACCATTTATAATAATAAGTCTATTGCTAAATCAAATCTAGA
>JAGLSB010000422.1 GCA_023135955.1 Bacteroidales bacterium
AAATTATAAATAGATGAGCATAACCAGTTTAAATCAGATCCTGGATCTGGCCATAAAGCAAAAGACAAAAAAGCTCGCTATAGCTGCTTCTGCTGAAATTCATGTTCTACAAGCCGTTAAAGAGGCGGTAAAAAAACAAATTATTGAACCGGTATTTATTGGTGATGAACCATTAACAAGAAAAATAGCAGCTTCAATTGATTTTAATATTGAAGGTTTTGTAATAATCGATGAGAAGGATGTTTCTCTTGCAGTTATTAAGGCAGTAAAACTTGTAAAAGAAGGTAAGGCCGATTTCCTGATGAAGGGAATGGTCTCTACAGCTCCACTACTAAAAGCAGTTTTAAATAAAGAAGAAGGATTAAGAAAAAGAGATACTTTAAGTCATTTTGCTCTTATAGAGACCAGCTATTATCATAAATTATTAGGCATAACAGATGCAGGTATGAATATTAATCCCGGAATAAAGGAAAAAGTAAGCATAATTGAGAATGCGGCTGAAGTATTCCATTCTCTCGGTGAGAAACAACCTAAAGTAGCTGTAATTGGTCCCGTAGAAGTAGTGAATCCCAAGATCCAATCAACAACTGACGCGGTCGAGCTATTAGAAATGTATAAAAGAAATCAAATTAAATCGTGCATAGTTGATGGTCCGCTAGCAATTGACAATGCTGTATCTAATGAGGCTGCTAATCTGAAGGGGATTAAATCGGAAGTAGCAGGTGATGCGGATATCCTCCTGGCTCCCGACATAAATTCTGGTAATATTCTGTATAAGACCATGATATTTCTTTCCAATGCTTCCTCAGCTGCTATCATTCTGGGTGCTCAAGTACCAATAGTACTAACGTCGAGAGCTGATAGTAAACAAAATAAATTATATTCAATAGCATTAGCTGCAATAATTTAATTATAAAATGATGGCACTTAAACACATACTTGCAATAAATCCGGGATCTACATCCACAAAGATTGCGGTTTATACAAATACCAAGGTAATTTTCTTAAAAAGTATACATCATACACCCGAAGAACTTGGAAAATTTAAGAAGATTGGTGATCAATATGAATATCGCAAGGATCTAATTCTTAAGGAACTGAAAAATGCAAAGATTGAGATGGACCTGATTGAAGCGATTGTTGGTCGGGGCGGTCTCTTAAGACCTATTAAATCTGGCATTTACACCATTAACGAGAAGATGAAGAAAGATCTGCAAAAAGGTATTCTTGGGCAGCATGCAAGTAACCTTGGTGGCCTCATTGCTGATGATATAGCAAAGAGTCTACCTAATGCAAATGCTTACATTGCCGATCCGGTTGTAGTTGATGAGATGAATAGAGTTGCTAAAATAACCGGGCATCCTGACTTTAAAAGAATTTCAATATTTCACGCCTTGAATCAAAAAGCCACGGCTAGATCTTATGCCAGACTACTTAACAAGAAATATGAAGAACTAAATCTTATTCTTGCACATATGGGTGGTGGGATATCTGTTGGAGCACATCAGAAAGGACGGGTAATAGACGTAAATAACGGACTGGATGGGGATGGCCCATTTTCTCCAGAACGTTCAGGAACCCTACCAACCGGACAATTAGTAGATAAATGTTTTGAAGAAGGTACTACCAAAGAATATATGAAAGAAGTGCTAACAGGCAAAGGTGGACTTATGGCATATTTTGGAACAAATTCAGCCTATCAGATTGAATTGCAGGCATTGGAAGGTGATGAAAATGCACGATTGATACAGGACGCTATGTCCTATCAGGTAGCCAAAGAAATTGGAGCAATGGCAACTGTTTTGAGAGGTGAAGTAGATGGTATAATCTTAACCGGAGGAATAGCAAATAATCCCATGGTAGTAGAATATATCAAAAAAATGGTCACTTTTATTGCTCCTGTTATTATCTATCCTGGTGAAGACGAAATGCATGCCCTGGCAATGAACGGTATGCTGGTATTAAGAGGCGAGGTGAATCCAAAGGTTTATAATGAAGATAATTTTGTAGAATGATTCTGGTTACTGGGCGCCGCCCTGAGCTTGTCGAAGGGTGCTGGTTGCTGAGCGAACCCAAACATTGAAACTCTGAATCATTAAATAAACAGACAAGAATATTAGATAGGCTCTTTGAAATTAGGTAGGTGCAAACTTGATGGGAATTTATTTTGTTTTTTTCTCCCTCACGCAAAAAAAGAAACCTGGCCACAAACAGCACATTTGCAAACCACACGAGCTAACGCTCAAGCCAAAGTTTACAAAAGAGCTGTTTTTTGCCTTCGCACTATTAGTATTATTCAGCGTCATGTTTTGGCAATAACAATTCTTACATTAGCTGAAAACATTTTGAAAATGGCAAAACGAGATTATATATTACGATACCTTTTCATCATTAGAAAGCTGAGAAATTCTAAAATGGCCACTTTTAATGAAATTGCAGATTTTATCGAATTTGAGTTTGACTTATTAGGTGACCAACAAAGCATATCCAGAAGAACATTTCAACGCGATTTAAATGAAATTCGAACCATCTTCAATATCGATATACAATGCAACTCACAAGGCGAATATTATATTGATGAAGATGAGAATGCTGATTTCAATAACAGAATCCTCGAAGGCTTCGACCTCTTCAATGCTTTAAGCTCAATTCAAAAGAAATCTTCATATGTTCTTCTTGAAGAGCGTTGTTCATTGGGTACAGAACATATTTACGGATTACTTCATGCCATACAAAACTGTTTTATAGTAAAATTTACCCATACAAAATATTGGGAAGATAAAATTACAGAACGTACCATAAAGCCTTATGCATTAAAAGAGTTTAAAGGTCGTTGGTATGTCCTTTCTGAAGATATGGGCGATAAAAAAATAAAGACTTTTGGCTTAGACAGAATTACTAATTTAGAAATAACCCAAAAATCGTTCTCGTTTCCTAATGAATTTAATCCCGAATTATATTTCAAAGATTGTTTCGGAATAATAACGGACGAAACTATATTAGTTGAGGAAATTGTATTGTCATTTACTGATGTTCAAGCCAGATATTTAAAATCATTTCCCCTACACCATTCACAAAAAGAGATAGAACCAATTAATGGCGAATACACCATACAGTTAAAACTACGACCAAGCATTGATTTTATCATGGAGCTGTTATC
>JAGLSB010000423.1 GCA_023135955.1 Bacteroidales bacterium
GAGATTGCTTCGCCTCCTTCGTCGTCTCGCAAGGACGACATGCACTTGGGAGTAGGGATAAATAAGTTGGCGGGAAAGCCGCCAACTTATTTATCCCATTCTGATGACAAGGCGAAGTCATTGGCAGAAGCCCGAGGCATGAGGGCGACTGAAGCAATCTCGTCCTCACACTCAGCAAGGCATTATTATCTTTGGCTGTCTTTTTCGGAAAACAGTAGATCGGCAGTTTTTTCGGATTTCCCCCATTAATACTTCGACTTCGCTCTGCAACTGGGTGGGTGGAGGGGGTTTGGATGGTCCCAATATCTTCTAGAGTAGATATTCTTATATATAAAAACCGATTAATTCAGAACAATTAAATTTCTGAGATTGAAAACCCCGCTTTCTTTAAATCTTTCCAGAAACCAGGATAAGATTTTGACACCACATCAGGTTCGTTAATTATAATTTCGGAAGTCACAATAGATAAAGGTGCCATCCCAAGAGCCATTCTATGGTCATCGTATGTGTCAATTATTACGGGTTTCGTCCAGTCAGGTTTTGAATTTCCATTCCATGATATATACTCACCATCTTCAGAGAAAGTAAGTTCTACTTCAAACTTTCTAAATTCGTTTGCTAAGGCCAGTATTCTGTCTGTTTCCTTTATTCTAAGGCTCCTGCATCCTGAGAAGCTGAAAGGGATGTCCTTGGCAACACAATAAGGAATAAAGGTTTGAACCATATCTGGATTGTCCCTAAAGTCATATTCGAAGAAATTAATTTCTTGTTTGATCGCCGATAAAGTCAATCCTTCATTAGAGAAATGAGATTTGACCCCAAGCTTCGAAAAGATATTTCTAATTTCAGCATCTCCTTGAAGGCTATTTTGATCCAATCCCGGAAGAAGAATGTCTAATTCATTTTTTAGTCCGACAATTGAGAACCAATAAGAAGCACTACTCCAATCGGCTTCCACTTCCATTTTCATATTCTTGAAAACAAAATTATTAATGATAATAATTTTACCTTCCCGATGAGCTTTAATACCAGTTTGCTTTAATAAGCCCAGTGTCAAATTGATATATGAAGAAGAAATAGTGTCGCCTTTAAGTTCAATTTCGAGTCCATTTTTCAAAGAGGAACCTATCATCATGAGAGCACTGATGTATTGACTAGAAATCCCGGATTCGATAGAAATTTTACCGCCGGTTAATTCTTTTCCCATAATTTTTAAAGGAGGAAAGCCTTTCTTGCCGGTATATTCAATTTTTGCGCCAATAATCCTTAATGCATCTACTAGTTCCGCAATAGGACTGCTCTTCATTCTTTCACTACCGGTTAACAAAATTTCACCTGGACAAATCGAATAGAAAGCAGTAAGAAACCTCATGACAGTTCCTGCATGCCCTGCATTTTTTATTTTATTTTCAGAATTCAGTAAAGAGTACATTATTTGAGAATCGTCGCTCTGAGAAAGTTTTGCTAGTTGAATTTTACCTTTAGACAATGCAGAAAGGACTAATAACCTGTTGTTTATACTTTTTGAAGCAGGTAGAATAATTCTGACCTGTCCTTTCTTTTCTGTTTTTCTGATACTGTATTGCATAACATAAAATAACATGATAAAAGTAAATAATTTTCAGGACACTTTTTGTTATAATTGATCTCTTAAATTCAAGAGTTAAATAATGACACTAATTAATTTTGAAAATACCGAGGTAGCATTTAAGGTTAGAGCAGACCGGGAATTAGCAAGAGCATTCCTTATGTTTAAATTAATTTCCCGCCCCGGCCTTGTTAAGATTGGGAACTCCTTCATTGGTCTAATGGTAAATATTGGTATTCCAGTTAATTGGATTGTTAAGCCAACGGTTTATGCACAATTTGTTGGAGGAGAATGCATAGAAGAATGTGCTCCTGTAGTAGAGAAATTATCAACAGGAAAAGTTCGTTCAATACTTGATTATTCTGTTGAGGGTAGCGAGTCTGATTTTGAGATAGATAAAGCACTTCAGGAAACTTTACGGGCAATTGATTTTGCCGGACGAAACGAGAATATTCCCTTTGCTGTTTTTAAACCTACTGCATTCATAAAATCACAGGCTTTGGAAGTTTTAAGTTTTAGTGAGGAAGAAGCCGATGAGGATTCGAAGAATGAGGGTGAAAAATTCAGACAACGAGTATTAATAATGTGCTCT
>JAGLSB010000424.1 GCA_023135955.1 Bacteroidales bacterium
GGAAAATATATATTAATAGTTGAAGATGATGAATATAGTTCTAAGTTCTTTTCTGAGATATTTGAATCTTATGAAGTGAATTTAATTCTTTGTGAAACTGCTGAAGAGTGCATAAACATTGTAAAAAATAATAGTAAGATAGATATCGTATTAATGGATATCAAACTACCCGGAAAAGATGGGCTCTATGCAACAAAAAAAATAAAAGAAATTCGGAAAAATCTGCCAGTTGTTGCTCAAACTGCATATGCTTTAGAGGGCGATAGGGAAAATATATTAGAGGAAGGATGCGATGACTATATTTCAAAACCAATTATTGTTGATGAATTGATAGCTTCTCTTGAAAGGTTCATTAATTGACATCGATATTTACTTATGAAATCTGGGTGATGATATTGGTTGAAATCATTAATTCTTCTTATTTAAAAAAATCTAATAATTTATCCAAAACTAAACTAAAAGTATCGAATTCAATGACTGAAAAGATTTTAACTTAACAACTTCCTTCACTTCTTATTATCTTCAATATTTCAACAATTTCCAATTCATTTTATTCATGTTAATATTAAACATCTGTCCTTATTTAGAATGAATGAAAATAATACTACTTTTGCTTAAATTGAAAATGACAATGAGGAAAGTATATGGATACACTTTTATTACTTTGTTATTTGCTATAGTGGTGTATTCATTAGATAACCAGAGAAATTAAAATATACAGCTTGATATTGATATTATTTGTGGAGTAGTGGTAGTTGCTAATTTATAAAAGATTAAAAATTTATTATGATAAAAATAGTATTCTTAGATGCTAAAACTGTTGGGGAAGTTCAGAATTTCAGGATACTTGAAAAACAAGGAAAGCTTGAGATTTATGAGACGACAGATGAAAATGACATTATAGAAAGGTGTAAGGATAAAGATGTAATAATTACTAATAAAGTAAGACTTAATAAACATACTTTAGAAAATCTACCTAAACTTAAACTTATTTGTGTGGCAGCCACAGGTATGAATAATATTGATCTTGATTATGCTGCTATTAAGGGAATCAAAGTTAAAAATGTAATCGGCTATTCAACCGAATCGGTTGCCCAGCTAACATTTACACTTTTATTACATCTTGTAAATCGTCCGTATTATTTCGATAACTATGTTAAATCGGGAGCATATTCAAAATCGAAAATGTTTACTCATCTCGGATTCCCATTTTGGGAATTAAACGGTAAAAGATTGGGAATTATCGGGCTAGGTACCATAGGTCGAAAAGTTGCCCAGATAGCTCAAGGTTTTGGAATGGAAGTCGCATTTTATTCAACCTCAGGAATGAATAATAATATCAATTATAAGCGCTTTGATCTGGACACTCTATTAAGCACATCTGACGTTATCAGTATTCATGCTCCTTTAAATGATCAAACAAAAGCATTGATAAATTTTGAGCTTATGAAGAAAATGCGATCCTGTGCCATTTTATTAAATACCGGTCGGGGTGGAATTATTGTTGAAGAAGACCTGGCAAAAGCTCTAAATGAAAATATCATTGGTGGAGCAGGAATTGATGTAATGGAAAATGAACCAATAGACAGTGATAATCCTCTACTCAAATTAATTGATAAGGAAAAATTAGTCATTACCCCTCATATTGCATGGACCAGCATAGAAGCCAGACAAAAACTTATTGACGGACTTGCCAAAAATATTTCTGAATTTAGATCTACACTTCGAAAGTGATTTAGTACAGGGCTATGGGTAAGAAACATCAACTCATCAAACTTTTTTGAGGAAATTTCAATCAAATAATTTTTAATCATAATAACAAGTTAGCAGCAAAAAAAAAGCTCTGTTGCAATACAACAGAGCCTATAAATTCAATTTTCTCAAAGATTAATCTACGCTAAGATCTTTAATACTGATATTTCTGAACCAAACATCGTTTCCATGATCTTGCAGACCGATGAAACCAGCTTTATACTTTCCAAATTCCGGAAAATCTTTAAATTTAGAATTTGCAACCATTTCATTCCAATCTGGAGTACCTAAATGATACTCAAGAACAACTTCACCATTTTGTTTATGAATAACGGTTCCCTGATAAACCATGAGTTCTATTTCGTTCCACTCACCAGGTGCCACAGCATTTTGAGGTACAGCTGGAATAAGATCATAAAGTGATCCTGCCTGACGATTTCCGTCTTTCCCAAGATTCGCATCAATATGTTTTAGGTTATCCAATATCTGCATTTCAGGTGATGATTTCCATATAGGTTCTCCTTCTAGCTCCTGAGCCAGGTAGAATATTCCGCTATTCCCTCCATCTGATATTTTCCATTCCATTTTAAGATGGAAATCCTTGAACTTCTGGTCAAAAATAATATCTCCACCAGAACCGCCGGCTTCACCATGCCCTGAACCAGAACATTTCAATGCATCATCTTCAATAAGCCATCCACTCTCAGGAAATGTTTCTTGTCCATATTTTCTCCAACCATCGGTACTTGTGCCGTCAAACATGACAATCCATTCTTCTTCTACTGCTTCTTCCATACCTTCTTCTGTTTGATCATCAGCGTTTTCGCCACCACCAGCTTTAGGTTGGCATCCAACGAAAACAAACATGGCTAATACTGTTGCAAATAAAAACGAATAATAAAGTTTTGAGTTTTTCATAATCTGTTATAGTTTACTGTTTATTAGTTAAATATTTATGAAGTAAATTTCTATAAAAAAATTGAATTTACAAAGATTTATATCAACTACCTCTCACCAGAGCTACCGAGGTATGATAGGTAAATTATGTCCTATCACAGCAAGCTGCGGGGAACCGATTCCGGCATGGCCGGAAGAGCTCAACGAAGTTAATATTACTCGATTAGATCACGATCTGCTTCGCAATCGGAATCAGTACTGAACCAAGTTCAGCATATATTCGATTAAATAATTTTACTTCTCAAAATTAAAGTCTCACTTATTTAAAGGAACTTAGAAAGTAACGGCACTTTCACTTCAGATTATAATCCCCATAACTATGACTATTTGAATAAATGAGTTATGTGCATTTACATAGACCAATTTTTGAGTAATTTTATCACCAAATATACGTTTCCTATTTTAAAGAATATTTAATCGACTCATAAATATTTATGAAATCTAACCATTATAGGCTCATAGCATTAATAATTACTTTATTTCTTGTATCAAAAACAATCAATCTAAAAGCTCAAATAAATTCAGAGCTTGAGGAGCAAGCACATTTATTATTTTTGTATGAAGAATTTGAAATGGCCAGGCAGTTGTATGACAGCTTACACCAGATGGATCCTTACAATCCAATATATAGTCAGAATCTAGGCGATTGTTTTTTGAAGACATCAGAACCAGGTAAGGCACTTGAATACTATGATAGAGCCTTAGCCTTTAGCAATAATCAAGGAGAAATTTACTATAAAATTGGTAACACTTATGATCTTATGAATTTGCCCGATAGTGCAATTTATTACTTCAAAAAATTTAATTCCGTCAGCAACAAAAATAAGAATGCTTTTAATAGAATCGCTATAATATATTTAGATCAGGAGAATGGCCAGGATTCAGCTCTGGTTTATGCTCAGAAAGCTTTATCTGCAGAACCTGAAAATCCAGTTGCCTATTATACCCTATCTGTTGTTTATATAGGTCTTTCCCGGTACGAAGAGGCAATCTATACTGCATTGTCAGGTTTAAAAAAGGATCCTGATTATGTTTTATTAAATATGCCCGCCGGACTGGGATATTTTCATCAAAATGACTATGAGAAGGCTACAGAATATTTTGAAAAAGGTTGGGAAACACCTGGATTAGAGGAGATGTTTGTTAACTATTTAGCATTTTCCAAATTACTTGTTAATACTGAAATTGAGAAATTCACGAAACATAATAATGATGTAAAATTCAATCATATCAATTTCTTGAATATAGAGAATATAATTATCTCTATTCAGAATCCCCAAAGCGAATACTTTTACTCAAATCTCTTAAGAAACTTTAGATCAGACTTTCAAAATTTCGGCTTAGATGATTATGCAATGTTTTATCTGGGATTCTCAACAGACCTGGCATACCTTCCCTATGAAGATAGTACAATGAATATGAGTGAGCTGTGGAATACCAAGAATTATAATTTACTAAAAGAATATGCCAAAAACAGACTTGATTCTGTTCCTGTGGATTTTCCTCTTTATTGGCCCTTAGCAAAAATTGCAGCTCTTGAAGGAGATTATCTTTCTCAACTTGATAACCTGATTAAATATTATGGTTTCTCACAAGCTATCACCGGTACCGGAGATGGAAATAGCACAAAAAGTTCTTTCCTAATAACATATATTCAACATGAATATGAAATTATGTATCAGCTTGATTTAGATGTTATAGAAGAACATCTGGAAAGTGTCCGAAATAATAATTTCGATGTACTACTAGGGGAAAACTCAAAAGGCGAGACAAAAAATATATATTTCAATGTTGACTTTCCATTTTCGTCAATTGAGAAGAACTTCAAGAATCAGAAAAGAAAAAAGAAAAAAAGAAGGAATAAATAATGTCATCGATTTCTGAAAAAGACATCACGATGGAATTATAATGAGCTATTTTCGTACGCAAAAAGCACTCAATCCATACATTAATTACTAATTTTTCTTATATTTGCACCCGCAAATTATTATATCAACGGGTTCCGTAGCTCAGTTGGACAGAGCAACGGCCTTCTAAGCCGTGGGTCGTGGGTTCGAATCCCGCCGGAATCACTGAAAAAGCCTGACCCGAATGGGTACAGGTTTTTTTATAATACAGACCGTCAAAATTCCTTTTTGTAAGGTCTATATTATAAAAAAGACTGTAGGTTTGCGAAGCAAATCAGGCTTTTAAAGATGAGTCTCCCCCCATCAATGGATCATGAGCGAGGAACGAGCGAATAATCCTTTATTCTTAAAAGATCAAAATTCCTTTCTGTATAGCCTGAGCAATGTTAATTATGAATAGATCCCGATACGCTTCGCTATCGGGATTCGTTCAACTAACAAATTTCAATTCACTTCGTTTTTGAAATTTGAGTCTCACGAATAAAAAAGACTGTAGGTTTGCGAAGCAAATCAGGCTTTTGAAGATGAGTCTATAGCTCTGGTAAAGTATTAAGATTAAAACAAATAAGCCCATAAATTAAATCACAGGCTTATTTATTTACTTAATTATTTTAAGTTATTGCACTACAAATCTCGCAACCTTAACTTTTTCATTACCCCATACCTTAACAATATAAACACCTTTTTCAAAGCTGTTTAGCTCTATTGTAAATATCCCGTCATGGTATACATTAAAATCTTTGTTTAAAACCCTAATTCCGCTTGTATTGAAAATTTCAATACGATCAGAGTCGTTACGATCAATGATTTTTATATTTACAATATCAGTAGCCGGATTTGGGTAAAGGACAATACCATGTGAATAATATTCATTAATACCAACAGGATCATTAACTGTTATTAAATCGAGTTTTGTTTCAGTATCTGTTGTTGATCCATTAGAAACAATTAAACTTACAGTATAAGATGCAGCTGTTGTATAAGTAAATGACGGATTTTGTTCATTTGAATCTTCAGAACCGTCATTATCTAAATCCCAGCTCCAGCTTGTTGGGCTGCCTGTTGATTCATCAGTAAATTGAACTGTTAATGGAGCATTACCACTAGTTTTGTCGACAGAGAAGTTTGCAACAATATTATCTACAGTAGATCCAATTGTAATATTGCGTGAATTACCGGCATCAGTTCCACAGTAATAATTACCAACATATTCATTTTCAGTTGAAATACTATATGGATTACCTGTATATACTGATACATCATTTTTGTACCAGTCGTATGAGGATGCGCCATCTACATTGGCATATAACTTCAAATTATCGCAATTAAATGTTCCTCCCGATATTAGATTCTGATCTGTTGTTCCATTTATTAATATGTTGTTTGCATTGCTTATACCGTTATTTTCAAAATTTTTAAGAATAATTACACCAAGAGCACCTCCTCCGGAATTATCTCGCAGTTCACCATTATTGATAAAATCTTCATTCAAATTGACTTCACCACTATATCCCGCTAAGTTTTCAAGTACTCCGTCAAGTATTACATTGACACCTACATCAAGTGTGTATTTTACGGGGATAATACCCTTCAGGTTTACATTTTCTACTGAACTGTACTTAACATGTATATTGCCATCAAAAGAAACATTGCCACCTCCATTTATAATAATATTTGAAACATAATTAGTTTCATATGCTTCAAATTTAGCAAATGAAACAGTTCTTCCGATAGGAATTTCCAGTTCACTATCACCAAACATCATTTCCATTCCTTTTAGGGTAATGTCAGATCCTGCTACAATCTTCTGGCTCTTCTCAACATAAAAGTATTTTACATTTAAAGGAGAACTTCCTGATATAATCTGGGTAGATGCAGCATCCATGTAAGATTTGTTTGTGTTCCATTCACCATTGTTTGTTATGTTATTGTAAACATACATATTTGCTCCATGGCTAAGTGTGCCGTTATTAAGCAAATCGCCATTAATATTCAATCTCGATGAAGTGACACCTTCAACAGTTGAAAGTGTATTTCCGGCATTGATAGTTAAGCCTTTACAATTTGTGACAGTATAATTAAGGATTACACTACCATTAATAACTACTGAATCGTTTTCCGTTGGAACTACACCTCCAACCCAGGTTGAACCAGTACCCCAGTTACCACCGTTGATTGTTGAAATAACAGCATCAGAAGATTGAGAATTTGCAACAGTAATATAATCAGTTTTTATTTCATCATCAGAACTAGTACCATCCGATATAGTTAGTTTAACAGTATATGTTTCGGCAGTATTATAAGTATATTGTGGATTCCTGGTTGTGGCATCTTCAGTACCATTATTATCAAAATCCCAACTCCATGTGGTTGGTGAACCGGTTGAAGCATCTGTAAACTGAACTGTAAGTGGAGCATCGCCAGAAGTTACATTAGCTGAAAAAATAGCTTCAATTGCACTTGGTGCTGTTCCATTTGTATATTTATAAACTGCACTTGAATAGCCTACTGCCACTGCTGTATATTCATCAATATACACAATGCTTTTTAGTCCACTACTTGCTGCTGCATCTTTTGTCCAGGTAGATCCTCCATCCTCAGTCCGGATAATAAAGCCTTCTAATACTCCTACTGCAATTCCTTTTAAATCGTTTGCAAAATCTATATCTACATATTTATCGGAATGGCCGCTATTAATAACTTCCCATGTTGAACCATCAGTAGTTCTGAATACATTCCCCACAGTTCCACTTCCCCAGGCTTTTGTATTACTGGCATAATGCAAACCATAAAAATCATTGGAAAGTCCTGTTTCAGCATCTTCCCAAAGAGTTCCTCCATTATTTGTTTTTCGAATACCTGATTGTGAAGTATTTTGACTTGTTGACATATAAACATTATTTGCATCCACAATACTTATACTCTCTAAAGGATAGGCAGTATTACTTGTTTGCTCAACCCAGTTAGCTCCGGCATCTGTTGTTTTAAATATATGTCCCCAACTTACGGCCCAGCCAATATTTGCATCAACAAAAGATATCTTTTGAAATGCTTCTGTATAGGAATAAACCAACGACCAGTTTGCTCCTCCGTCTGTTGTTTTCATTATCTCACCTTTTGAATCAAACAATCCTCCTGCATCAACAGCTATATATCCAATAGATTCAGAAGTAAACCACACAGATTCAATATCCATATAATCAGTATCTTCTCTTATACTTGTCCATGTATCCCCTTTGTCAGTTGATTTATATACTACTCCAGACTCACCAACTATCCAACCAGTATTCTCAATAAAAAAGACATCGTTAAAATCTCCAGTACCATCAGTAGTAATTGACTCCCATTTCCCTGCAGAAATAGTAGACTCACTTGCAACTATATAATTTGCTTTTAATTCAAAGTCAGTATTTGTACCATCAGAAACAATTAATTTAACTGTATAATCACCTGCATCATTGTATGTATAGCTTGGATCTTGAGTTGAGGCATCTTCAAAACCATCATTATCAAAATCCCAACTCCATGAAGTCGGTGTACCGGTTGATGCATCAGTAAACTGAACTGTTAGAGGGGCATCTCCAGAAGTTGCATCTGCTGCAAAATCAGCAATTATGCTACTTACTGGTTCTGATAAAGTTTTAAGAGTATAAGATCCATGACCATAACTTGAAACCTTAAGATAGTAGGTTCCTATTGTAGTAAAATCATGTGTCAATGTATCATTTTGTCCAGCACTTCCACAATAATCACAACCTGTAATATAAGAAAAACCATCAGTATCATATAATTCAATACCAATGTCAAATGTGCTTTCAGGA
>JAGLSB010000425.1 GCA_023135955.1 Bacteroidales bacterium
CCTTTTCCATCATTTGCAACCCAGGAACCACGAACCTGTTCTGTCCAAAGTTCATTTGCTTTTACGGATTGCGTACTAAAAAATATGGTTGCAATAATAAGACCTAAACAAATTTTTATTTTTTTCATTGTTCTCCATTTTTATAATGAGGATAAGTTTCAGTTATTTTCCGACTAAGCTTATCTATTATTGATTTATTTTTCGGTACGTGATTGTTCTTTTCAGGTTGATGGCCGACTTCATTGTCGAGGAAGAAATATGTAATCGTCGGGTCTATCTGTAAGCAATGTTCAACAAGTTTTACTGCTTTTTGAATGGATTCTTCTTTGCGATCGTGTTTCCATCCCAAAAACATGTTAATACCAATGACCGGTTCAATGTTGGCCTCCTTGCATATTTCAAAATAGTCGTCGATGAGCATTCGGTGCTTATACTTCTCCTTAAGCTCGGCTCGTTTTTCAGGTGTTAGGGTACTTTCATATCTTGGACTCCAAATATCCTGATAAGGCTCGTGGTAAGGGAATTCCCAATCCCAGTAACTTACCTGATGGCCTTCTGGATAACGAAGGGCACTTATTCCTGTGTTTTTAAGGTGTTGTAATTTTTTACCATCTGCCCATGTGTTCATGTCTTCAAGGGCATAAACAGTGTTTACTCCGGTAAGACAGGCTGAAATTATTTTCCCGGATGGTTCTCCGATTTTAATGGATCTGTCAAATTCCGGTAATTCTGTTTTAACAGGTGGCACCTGATCTTCTTTTTCAGGTAGATCGTTTGCTTCTGTCCTGCAGGATAAAAAAAGTGTTAGTACTAGCAAGAGAAACCCGCTTGTTAATTAGTTTCTCTTTAAAATAATGCACTCAGAGTATTTTGTTGACATAAGGTAATGTTTTTGTTGTTCTTAATTTGTAATTGCCAGCTGCTGAGCCTTTAAATTTTCACTCTTCACTGTTAATTTTACTGTCTCATTGGCATCATCAACCTTTATGATGCAAAGGCATCTTCCCTGATAGGTTCTTTTCCTATCTTTTATGGAAAATGGACTTAAATCCCGTACATCTCCATTTTCCAGGGCAATTATTCTGGCTTCACCATCTATTTCAAATTGCAATTCTTCATCGTTGTGGGTGATGTTTCTGCCTTTTTTATCCTGTAATGAAAGCTCAACATGTATAATATCACCTGATTTTACGCTCGATTTATCAGCTTTCATTTTTACATTATGTAGTTTTCCGGTTGTGGCAATTACAGTTTCGCAAACTGCTTTTCCATTGATTTTCCCAACTGCTTTTAGTTCACCGGATTGATAATTGATACCATTCCAGTTCATGATCCAATTTGGGAAATCTGCTAAGTTCTGTGAAGCTATTTTCTTATTGTTGAGGAAGAGATTAACAGATTCACAATTGGTATACGTTACAAGATTTACGACTGTATCTTTAGGCAGGTTCCAGTTTTGACTCATATCCGGCATTCCCCACTGTCCCTTTGACTCAGCTTGGTTGCCATATACTTCAATATGAATCGTTGGTTTATCCGACCAAAAAGCTTTATACAAATAAGCGTCGGGGTTAGGAAATCCTGCAAAGTTAAATAGTCCGCCTGAACCAATTCTTCCCCAGCTACGCGACTCGCCTAAATATGATATACCCGGCCAAAGGAATAAGCCCATGTTACTTTCATTTTCAATAACATCGAGCCAGGGTGATCGTTCTACGCCAGCCTCACGTTTATGAGATGTAGAATTGTAATAGCGATAACTTTCGGTACTCACAAAGGCTTTGCCAGGTTTTTTATCGATAATTGCTTTACACCATTGCTCGCCATAATTCATTGCGATAAGATCCATGTATTTGCACGACTCAATGATATCTTCCACCTTTTTAGCTACGTCTTTTACATCTTTTCCCCTTTCCATTCCTGAGATTACAGGCCTGGCAGGGTCGAGGCTTCGAACAAAAGATGCATATCGGCGTAAGCCATCGTTTTGTCCGATAGAGCCTGGCCGGTGGTTCTCGTTACCCACGCTCCACATTATAACAGAAGGGTGATTACGGTCGCGACGAATAGTTTGTTCATAGTTTCGTTGCCACTCTACTATGAAATTTGGGTCGGCCATTTGTACATTATAATAAGGATCTGCCGGCGCATTTCTCCTGTAAGGTTTGTTCCACTTATCTACAAATTCGTCCATAACTAAAAAGCCCATAGTATCGCACATCGTCATAAACTCAGGTGAAGCAGGGTTGTGAGCTGTGCGAATAGCGTTACATCCAATTTCTTTAAGCTTTTGCAGGCGGCGCACCCAAACTTCATCGGGGACCGCTCCACCAAGAGATGCAGCATCGTGATGTAAACAAACGCCTTTCAATTTTAGATTCTTGCCATTAAGAAAGAATCCTTTTTCAGCATCAAATTCAATGGCACGAATACCGAATGTGCTTTTGTATTCATCCAGTATTTGGGTTCCTGCTTTTACCAATGTTATTGCTGTGTATATTTCAGGTGTTTCGACAGACCACAACTCAGGCTTTTTAACTTTAAAGAACTGTGTAACATCATCCGACCGGTAATTTCCAATATTAAATTCTGAAGTTTCATTGGCCACTTGTAAACCATTAGGGGCATATATTCGTGTTTCAATATTTACTTCTTTTGCTTCATCCATATTCTTAACCGTAGAAACTATTTTTACGGTTGCTTCCGTTTCTGAAATTTCAGGGGTGGTAATGTATGTCCCCCAGGTTTCGATATAGGTTTCAGAAGTAATATTCAGCCAAACATTCCTGTAGATACCCGAACCTGAGTACCACCTGCAATTGGGCACATTGGAATTATCGACACGAACTGCAATAGTATTTTCTTCTTCAGAGTTGAGTAATTCAGTTATGTCGTAACGAAAACTGGTAT
>JAGLSB010000426.1 GCA_023135955.1 Bacteroidales bacterium
TAGTGTATCACTAAGAGAATTGGCAAAGAAATGCATAGCATCGGCCTGCGTATATTTAAAACGGAAATCAAATGCCATTTTTGAACTATACCTTCCTTTTAATCCAAAAGAGCCTATCGTTCCAAAATTTGCGTTTTCTACAATCGTGGAAGGAGTAATAAAAGGATTTTCCAGCAAAATTCTTTTGTAAGAATTTACTTGTCGGTAGCCCGAAATTTCTATATACGGTATTAAAACATTCTGTACAATATTGAACTCAAACTTTACTTTTGGATAATAATACCAAATTCCGTTTCCATTCAGAAAATCTACAGTATTATTTACTCCAATCAGAAATTTCCATTCCGCGGTAGATTTGGATATATTCGGATTTAAAGTTACAAGTGTATTATTGCTGGTATCAATTTCAACATTTCTATCGTAGAGTTCAAGTCCCATATCAACAGCCGAATACCAATCGCCAATAAACTTTGCCATTCTGGTATCAATAATTAAACCATGCTCGGTAGTATTAAATGCATCTGCCAGATAGTTATATTCAATTCCGAAATTATAATTGAAATGGGAAGAATCCGGGTGGGAAGAGTAAAATTTAAGTTTTGTTCCGGCATTAGTAATTTTTTGTTCTATATCTTCTGTTTCAAGTATTGTATCAATTGAAGTATCATAACCATAGTAAAGATGTTTATTAAAACCACCATAAATTTCTGCTTCTAAAACAGAAGTTTTATAAATCTTCCTCCCATAAAGATTAGCAAGGCTCTCGCTAAAATTTGCATCTGCTTTTTCGTCATTATCCAATTCAATATCTCCTGCAGAACTATGATGCTTTAAGTATAATCCAATTGCTGTTTTCCTATCCCTTAATTGATTTACTGTTAGCTCAGCGTAGGGAGAGATGTTATTATCCATACCAAGATGTAATTGACTTTTATACAGGCGATTTAGTGGCAAACCAATCATATTTGCAGCTTGTATGGGTCTGATTCTGAAATTAGTAGCAAAGCGTTTAGGTGTAATTTCGTATTCAAATTCATGATATACACTTGTAGTATCTTTAAACTCAGGCAACAAATTTATCTTATTTGCATCGCTTAAAGTTGGAGTATATGGTTTTACAACCCTTACTTCCTGATGGATATCCTCTTGTGCCAACAAATTCGTCCCATAAACAAGAAATATCATCAATATGACTACTTGAATCTTATTCTTCATTTTAAATTTCATTAAATTCTATTTTCCAAACTCCACCTAAATTCCCCCGCCCATTTCAATTTCCATTGTATCAGGATCTGCTTCTATGTTTTCTTTGTTTACCTGATCTGTAATTACGGCTTTTCGGCTTAAAGCTTCAGCCTTAATGCCATCTTCCTCATTTGGATAATAATTGATAATACTCTCCAATGTTTGAACGGCCTGATATTCATCTTCCTTATCCAGATATATATCTGCAAGTAAAAGAAATGTTTTCCCCATCCAGTAATGATGTGGAGTATTCAATTCAATCATTTGAAAAACCGTGCTTTCAGCTTTAATTTTTTCATTTCTTCCATAATCTATTTCAGCTAATCGGTATTTTGCTTCTGCCCCAAAAATTGTATTTACTTCATTCGAAATTTTTGAATACCATTCATATGCTGAAATCAAATCATTTTGTAAAAAAAACGCATTTGCTATTAAGTAATTCGCTTCCCTCTTAACACTTTCTTCTAATTTATCCTGTAAAAGAACAATTCTGGCTGCGTCGATAGTATTTTGGTACTCAGCTAATCGCGCATAAGATCTCATGACTCCAAGTTCAGCCTCTGCTATATTTGCTTTATTTTCACCAAGGTCGATTAACTTCTTGTATAATTCGGTTGCCTGATTATAATCTTTTTCACTGAAAGATATCCTGCAAGCCGCAAGTAATGACACTTCAGTAAAAATTCCTGAAGGCTGATTAATCACATAAAGTAAGGATTCCATCGCTTCATTTGACTCTCCTAGTTTCAGTAGACAATCTGATAAATAATAATGAGCATTCAACATAAAAGCTCCGTCTTCAAATCGACCAATATAGTCTCTGAGATTAATAACAGCCTTTTCACAATCCCCTTCGAGATATATATTTTCAGCAGATGCATACAATAATGAATCCTGCTCCGACACACTAACTCCACTGCCAATTTCTTCCACATATGCCAGATAGCCATCAACATTATTCATACTAACATAAATATCTTTAATCGATCTTAGAGAGTTGTTCGACTCAGAAGTTCCCGGATAATCATTAACAACTTTTTTATAATATTTCAATGCCTCTTCATTGTTTCCCGCATTCTTTTCGATGAGCCCCAATTGAATATTAGACTTACTCTGATAATTACTATTAGGGAAATCATCTATTAGTTTTCTATAATTTTCTCTTGCAAGTCCAGTCTTTTCAAGAAAAACATATGTCTTTGCCATCTCGAATAATGCATCATCGGTATATGCAGAAGCGGCATGGGTATCAAGAAGCTCTCTTAATGTTTCAATTTTTCTTTCAGGCCTATCAACAAGTCCCAATGAGAATGCTTTCTGGAAATATGCATAATCAACATCTGCTTTATTTAACTTAATTACCTTGTCGTAATTCTCAATAGCTTCCCAATACGATGAATTAATAAAGCGACAATCGGCTAATCTGTTGTATGCATCGGCAATTGTTGCTGATGACTTATCCGTTTCGAGGTTAATATATTCTCTAAACCACTTTTCAGAATCGGTATAATTCTCTTCTGAAAATTCAAGATAGCCCATGCTATAATTGACTTTCTTATATTCAGGTGACTGAAATGCAGCTGGTTCATCAAGAAATAAACGGTAGAAATCTTTTGCTGTAGTAATATCATCATAACGATAGTATGATTCTGCCAGCCAATATAAGGTTCTGGCGTATGTTACTTCATCATATTGGCCATATTTAACAGCTTTATCGAAGACGCTAATAGCATCGGAAAAGCGTGAATTAACGAAAAGCTCCAAAGCTCTGAAAAATGCAACTTTTTGATATGCTCTTTCAATCCCCGGATCTTTTACCTTAATTTTTTCCAATGACTCCATGGCTAATTTATAATTCTTTGTTTCCAAATAAGCCATTACCAGAATATTATATATCTCGTCCACTCTGGATGAGGCCGGATATTGTCTGATATAGAAATTAAGAGTCCTTACTGCTTCATTAAAAGGAGAATAACTCAATTCATAAGTAAGTTTTGCATAATTAAATAATGCATCTTCCATAATTTGCTGATTGAATTCCATTCGTGAAGCAGAGCCAAATGCCGTCCTGGCCTTATTCTTTTCCCCAAGTTGAATATAACAGTCAGCCAAATTATATAAAGCACTCATGCTTATCTCCGTATTTGTCATAGTAATTCTTTCAAACAATCCAGCCGCCTTTTTATAATCTCCAGCCATATAAAATGAAAATGCCAACTGGTACTTATCCTGAATGGAACTAGATTTTACCATATCCTTATACTTCTGAAGAAAGGGAATAGCAGCATCATATTCTTCAAGATAAAAATATGATTCTCCAATAATCTTTGACAATTCAGCTACCCTTTTAACACTTACAGAATCCATAAGCGGAGGAGCAAAATCAACAACTTCCTGAAATTTTTTCTGGAAGTAAAGAATTTGTGAAATATAATAAGGTGCAATGGCAGAAAATGTATCATCATTCAATAAACGCTGAAATCCCTGTAAAGAAGTTTCATAATTTTTTTGTTCATATGCTATATGAGAATAGTAATACAAAGCCGGTGAAGAATATTTACTATCAATATCCTTAATTTCATAAAAGTCAACTCTGGCTTTGTCAAAATGACGACGTTTGTAATGACTATAGCCTCTTTGAAAATATAACTCCGACAATTGATCATTATTAAGAAGAAAACGGTCTACTTTATTATAGTACATTATTGTACGGGGATAGTTCTTTTTCTTATACATATAATCAGCCAGGCTGAAATGTGCTTCATTTATTAAAGGGCTTTCCGGATTTTGATTCACAAATTCAAAAACCAGGAATTCTGCATCAATATTGAATAACAAAATAGCACACATTGCTCTGTAATACTGTGCTTCAGATCGCAATTCAGACTTCTCACCATCATATCTTTCGATAGTTTTATCAAAGAAATTTCTGGCAGCACCATACTTTTCTTTCTCGAATAATTCAAGTCCCTTATAAAAGTCTCTTTCGTTGTTAGAATAAATCTCAGATTTCTGTGCCAAGAGGTTATTTAGGCCGGGTGTGCTGATTATCGTTACGAGTAAGATTGTTCTGATTATTTTGATCATACTTTATTCTTTCTTTGTCCTGAATTTTGTAAAATTACATATAAATAAGATCGACAATTATCACTGTTCTTCTTTTTAATTAACAGTATCATGTTAATTATGCGTTTTATTATTCCGATTAGAAAATTGATCTTTGTAAGGTTACATATTTTCTAAACGAAGTTTAATTCTCTAAATTGTTCAAAATGGGACTCGACAGTATTATTGATTTTAGTAAAGTTTCTATTCTTATTAAAGATCATCTGGTTTTTAAAAGTATTGACCTGACTGTTCAGAAGGGTGAATTTGTTTATATTATAGGGAAGGTGGGAAGCGGAAAAACTACTCTGTTTAAAACTATTACTGCAGAAATACCTGTTGCAGAAGGAAATGCCCTTGTTGCAGGTTTTCAACTTGAGAGTATCAAAAGAAAGCATAAACCTTTGCTGAGAAGAAAAATAGGTGTGGTTTTTCAGGATTTCCAGCTGCTTAGTGACAGGACGGTAAATGATAATCTTGCATTTGTTCTCAAAGCAACCGGTTGGAAAGGAAAGTCTGAGATTAAAACTCGTATTGGTGAGGTACTTGAAAAGGTCGGACTCGGTTATAAAGGATATAAATTCCCTCATCAACTTTCTGGCGGAGAGCAACAGAGAGTTGTTATTGCCAGGGCATTACTCAATAATCCGGAAATTATACTCGCCGATGAGCCTACTGGTAATCTGGATCCTAAAACTTCCGAAGAAATTATTGAAATACTACAGGAAGTATGTAAGAATGGCAGGGCAGTATTAATGGTAACGCATAATTACAATTTGCTCAAAAAGTTTCCCCACAGAATAATAAAATGCAGTAATGAAGGTATTCAGGAGACAGATCTAAACGATCCTGAAATAGAACACCTTAGCAAACAGATGGGGTAAAATTATCAAGTGAAAATATAATCCCCATCTCCATCTTGAAATCGATAATCTGTGGCTTCGTTAGTTATCTGAGGTGAGATTGCCGTATATCTTTTTAGATTTCTTAAGTGATTTTTATATCTCGCCCGACTTTTCAGGAAGTCAGCAAAATTTTCATGGAAAGTAATAATCCTGTGATTTATAGAGTCTTCTATAATTTGTCTGTACAAGGAATGAAAAAATAAATCTGCATTTACTTTATCATAATATAGATAATGAGTTTTTACAACTCCTTCCCTACTACTCAGTATAGCTATACCAATAATTTCAGTTCCTTTTCTAAGTTTAACAAGGTAAAGTTCAAAGTTCTTTGCTAGAGAACTGAAATAATAACGGTCAGTTAAGGTACTTGTTTCTTCGGTTTTCTTAATCAGCCAAGCTGATGATAACCACCAGTTAAAATGCTGCTCATTTGGTACTGTAATATCGTTTTGAGATTTTCTTTCAATGAAAGAATAGGATTCTTCATCAGGAGTCCGAAGTTTCTGAATATCTAATTCATTCAAATTACTTTCAAGTTTTAGTCCTACTGGCAGGATTAAATTCAAAAATATATCCAACAACTTAAATAATCCTGCAAATCTTATAAAATTTAATATCCTTGATTTGATATCGGTATTTGTCTTGTTTGATGTTCTGGAATGTAAGCCCGATCTAATACTGAATAAAACACCATCACGTTCCTTTACCTGAAATCCAAGCTTGGCGATTATTTGTTTAGTTCTTTCTGAAAGATCAGAAAAAGCAAGCTGCTTATTGGTTATTTTCATGAACTCCTGAAGCAATCGCATCGAGACTATTGCCCCGGATCCTTCCTCTACCCACCAACAAGAATTCCAAAAAAGACGTTTCCCGTAATCTTTTCCGGCAATGCCTGGTAATATCCCAATATAGCCCAATAATTTCTTGCCTTTTTCAGCAACAATAAGTAAAATATCATCAGGATTTGAGAAAGGATTCTTCACCTGGGAGTCAGCTCGCCATGGTGTAATCGGGATGCTTCCCTCGTAAAAAGAAGCAGCCTTTTCTGCAAACTCAAGCAAATCTGATGCTTTAATTAGCCTTATCTTCATTACTGAATTTTCTTCGAAACATTTAAACAAATTTCTCCAAAGGTACTCATGGACAACATATCCTCCAGATCAAAACTAATCCCAAATTCCTTTTCAATCTCGGTTATCAACATCACATGTCGTAAAGAATCCCAATCTGCAATATCCTTTGAGCTGATATCCTCATTTAATTTTGGAACATTGCTAAACTCTCTTCTAAATATCTCCTCTACTTTTTTGTGTACTTTAGTCTCTTCCATCATTTATAACTTTCCTACTAACCAATAAATACCATACTCACAGACATGTTTAAATCCAAGTCTTGAATATATTTTTTCTCCTAAACCTGTCGAATGCAGCACAAAATTACTATAAGCCTTTTTAATACTATAATCAATTGCTTTAGAAGTTATAAACTTTCCGTATCCTCTCCCTCTGAATTCTTTCTCAGTCGATACCAGGTAAATGCCAGCAACATCTTTCTGATAAAACATAAGCAATGTTGAAACTACTTTATTTCCAAGTTTAAGCTGAAAAAAATCAAATTCTCTTCTACCTAATAACTCAACAAATACTTCAGTCGTAATTTTTCTACTGGTCATTAATTCTGAATTTACCCTTTGCACCCAACTGTCCATTTTGTCGGGACTATCAATTCTCTCGAAAATAAGATCACCTGATGGAGAATCAATATCAAATGGAACATCTATGTTCAAAGACATCCCAAGCCATTTGTTTATTGGGCGAATTCCTGATTTTATGGCAAGTTGATCAAAATCATCGGTTTTATCCATTTGCCTAATCCAGAATTGAGGCAAATCACCTAACTTCATTTTCAATATTATCTTTTCTAGTTCCGGATTAGAGGGCGACACATTGCCTAATATATATGCAGGCCAAGCCTTATCGGGTAAAAAAACTGCTTCAAGACCAGAAGAATCTTCAAATATGTAATTTTCTCTTCCGACTATTGCCTTGTAAAAAGCATATAAATTACCCGTTATGGTTTTTTGATCAATCATTTCAGGGCCATTTTTTTCAATTTAGCTCTGTCAATTTTACCTCCTGCAGATTTAGGTAATTCTGGCAGATCAATGATTTTTGTTGGAATCATATAATAAGGAAGTCTTGTTAGCAAATGATTCCTCAACTCTGTTTCCTTATCTTTTGCTCCTTCAGTGAAAAGATGAATTTCAGTAGTCCCTTGTAAATTTTCAACTCCTATAGCGGCAAGATTATTTAGCCCAAGAAAATCCCGGCTGTGTTGCTCAACTTCACCCAATTCAACTCTATAACCCTGTACCTGTATTTGAGAGTCAATACGTCCACAAAACATATAATTGCCCTTAGTATCTTTGAATACAAGATCTCCTGTTTTGTAATATTTTAAACGCTTTCCATTTTTTTCAATATAAAAATATTTATCCTTTTCCTTTCTCTTATCAGAATGCCAATATCCCTTAAATAACTGTGGGCCGTTTACACAAAGCTCACCCATTTCTCCTTCCTTCAATATCTGATCCTTCTTATCAATTACAAGAAATTCATTGTCACCGCTTGGCTTTCCTATAGATACTATCCCATTATTGGACTTTATACTTTCACTACTTTCCCATTCATATCTTAGACAAAATACTGTTGATTCTGTTGGCCCGTATACATTTTGGATTTGAGCTCGTGGAACACATTTGCTCCATTCATTAGCCAGACTTTCAGGAAGAGCCTCTCCACCAAAGATTGAATATCTGACTTTTTCCAACAACATTTCTTTAAAGAATGGTTTGAAATATGCTAAAATTGATGGGGTCATTTTTACAACCGTTAAATCATGCTTCCTGATAAGCTTATAAGCACTCAAATACTTTATTTCATCAGGAGGAACAGTATAAACAGATGCCCCAAAACATAGAGGAGCTAAATATGAAGGAACAGCGCCATCAAAGCCAATATCATAGATTTGCAGAAATTTGTCATTCTCAGTAATATCATAATCGGTTACAAAAAATTTAAGAAATGAATTTAATGCTTCAAAATGAATTGGTACTCCTTTTGGTTTTCCTGTAGTTCCAGAAGTAAACAAAATGTATGCTAATTGATCTTTATCGGGAAATATTAATTGATCTTCAGGTAATTCAGGATTTTTAACTTCTATGTTCAAATATCTTACATTGAGTCCAGAGAATTTATCACAATTATATGATTCCTGCGAACATAATACAGTTCTTATGCCTGTTTGCTCAATGATATCTTGTATCCGGCCAATCGGATTTTCTAAATTTAGTGGAACGAATGTCTTACCGGCATACCAACAAGCATAAAGGGCGGCATAAGAATATATATCGTTATTAGTAAATACCCCGATAAGTTTCTCATTATTAATATTCTCTATAAGGAGTTTAGTAATTTTCAGTATTTCAGATTTCAAATGCTCATAGCTATAACCTTTACCATTTATATAATATGCATTATTGCAGGAATATTTTCCGCAATTTTCAATAATTCTTTTTGAAATAGAAAAACTCATTTAAATACTCTCATTTTAAGTTTAACCATACTGTAATAATTTCTTCAAAAAGAAATAAAAATTTTCAGTTTTTACTATTCTTAAAGCATCATCAGATGTTTTCTCCATAGCTATTCGCTGATAATGAGGAATGCCCATAGACTTTCTTAGTCCGGAAGTCCCGAAACTTGCATCTGGCCCATCAGGCATTCTGTGCAGGTTTTCCAGGGTGCCTTTACTAACACCAATATCTGAAAATGGAAAAGCAAAAAATGAATATTCTAATTCAAATCGTCTTCTGATGTCGGCAGTACTTTCAATAATCTCCTTCGATTGATTAGCCTCGGAAAGTTCCGAAAAATCAAGATGATCAAAACTATGTGATCCGATAAAATAGCCCTCATTTTTCAGTTCGAGAATCTCATCTTCATTAAGATATGGCTGATTATTAGAAAGATAAGAATCATAATCGAAATTGATTTTTGTAGAAATATTATTTATAATATCTATATCGCTAAATCCTAAAAGCAAAAGATTTCTTTCAATATCCCTCATATCAGAAATGTTAGTTTTCAAGAGCTCGGCTAGAGTATTTTTCTCAGTTGCTTTTAAGTCCTTTTGCCTGAGATGTTCAATAAGAACCGATATCTTATAACGAAAGAAAAGCGACTTATTCCCAATAAAATTATTATTCAAAAAGAAAATAGCAGTAATTCCTTTTCTATTCAATATTGGGACAATAGTTTCTTTTACTTCTCTTAATCCATCGTCGAAACTCAAAATGAAGGAAGCTTTGTCCAGTTGAATGGGTCTTTCCTGATTTATCAAAATTTCCGGGGACACCGCTTTGAAGTTTTTCAATAGCAGATCAATATCTTTTTCAAATTCCTGTGTGCTTTTTATCCGGTAGAGATTTCTAAGATGAGCTGGCGGACTATCGCTAACTGCATGATAAAAAGGAAAAATAAGAAATTGATTACTTGATTTTATTAAGCTTTTCAAGGGATAAAATCCTGAGAATGGAGAAAATATTTTTCTAGGATCTATCATCTCTTGAATAATTTGAATGGAAAAGCTAATCTATTCAATTTAAAATTGAAGTAATTTATTGGCTTTGCTCCAAATCCGGCGAAAAACCTGGCAATTCCCGGTATTCCTGATCCTTCAAAATCCAGTATTAAACCTGTGTCAGCATATTTATCGATAACATGATCGAGGATAGCAAACATAGCTCTTTCAGATTTCCCGACTTCACTCGATACAGGAATAAGATAATACAATCTTCCTGAGAGAAATATAAAAAAAGCTGCCCCAACAATCTCCCCACGGTAAAAAGCTCCAACCAGAAATCCCTTCTTGATGGTTAGTATCTTGTCCATAAAACAATTTAACCACTCATAATACTGAACTTTTCTTTTCCTTATGGAATTATCTCTTTTTAGGCTGATGATATCCTGTATTTTAATCGACTCGCTGATTTCAATATTAGCAATCGTCTTTTGCAAATTTCGCTTGGTGTTGGCAGAATAAGAATTCTTCAGATGAGAATAGGAAGTATTTAATCTTAATTCATAATTTACCCTTTTTGTAAAATCAAATTCTAAGTTTTCTGTTTCATGAAGATGATTAAGATTATAATCAATATATCGAATTTCCTCTGGGACTGCTTTTAGAAATTCACTGGTTTTCGCTGGGCTTAAATTTGCTCTTGAATATATACCTAGTTGCTGAGTAAAAAGAGGCTGATAAATGTACTTATGGCCCCACTTCTTTTTTACGGGAATAGCCATTACAGATAAATAATCATCCTCAACAAGCCCTGCCCATCCGGATGCAACTAAATCGAGATACCATGACAAAGAATACACCAATGCCTGTTTAGAGTTCATTACACAATGATCCCATTTTTTTCTGTCTATTTCCCCGTGCTTTAAGAAAGTTATCATAATGTAAATTTATGATTTAATTCTTTAAGCATTCTAAGATATAGCTGATCCCAGTTTTTCCACTCGCCCTTTCCTGAAAAAGATTCATTATGCCAGATAGAAACAAAATTACCTCCATATTTATGAATCTGGTCAATTAATTCCTGGATTAATTCAAATGCCAATATCTCATCAAGTTTCAAGTAATCTTTCAAAGTTCTGTCCATTACGCAAAAAGGAGTAATTCTTAATTTTGTTTCTTCCTCTTTGTCAATATTATAAAAATTAAAAGAAGAGCTAGTACCGGCTCTGAATCCTACATGATCAGCATATCCCATTGAAAAATCATTTTCGATTCCAAGATTGATAATATTTTCATATGTAGAAGGGAATTCCATCATAAGGAAGTGTTGTCTACTTAATTTAGAGGCTTCTCCTGTGATTTCTTCAAGATTTTGCTTTTCTTTTTCCAGGATTTCATATGAAGAGTTTGAATGAATGGAAGGATGAAGTCCAATTTTATAATGAGTAGATAATTCTTTAATGAGCTTCCTCCAATTTTTATTTCTAATTTTTACTTTATTGTCGTTTATTCCCCTATCGCCCGTCAAAATAAAAATTAAAAGCTCCTTGCTATGATTTTTCCTGATAAACTCATAATTATCATATGGATCCTTTTCCTTTCCCCGAATGACTGAAAATCTCTCTCTGACAGCATCCCATCTACCTGTAAATATACTTTTCATTATTCCTCCGGTAAGACGGAACAAAGATTTATTTAAATGTGCCCATGGATTATCAATATCCAGGCTAAGGGAAAAAGAAGCTGGAATTCTTTTATGAACCATTTCTGGAAATTGTGTCAGTAATAGACTTCTCAATTTCTCAGTCCAGATATTTATTATAGGCAAATGGAGAAAATTATTTT
>JAGLSB010000427.1 GCA_023135955.1 Bacteroidales bacterium
CATGGGAGCAGAACCCGACTATATCAATTCAAATTTCATATCCAAAAACGGAGTCATACATACCGTAACCAATATGATGCATGCGCATACACCGGAGCTTTCAAACAAAACGTTTAACATAGCAATGTTACCGGAATTTAATGAGATGAGGAGTATTGCTAAAAATAAGGGAGGTGATGAATCATTTATCGTATTTCCCTACTCATCTGATATGGTGGAGAGGCTAAATTGGATCACCGATGATGGAACGGTAACTCATTATATTAAAGATTTAAATGGTGGTAGTAATGCCAATAACGGGGGTAATAATTTAATAGTTTTCAATGGCTTATTTACAACTGAATATACTACTAATAAGATATTGAAGGGCAACTATAAAATAAAAATAAAAGTAGGTGACAAGTCTGATAAAAATGCAATTATACAATGCTATATAGATGGTATTAAGTTGGGAATTGAACACGATTGGGGAAAGAATGACAGAACATCAGACCCCACATTATTTAATTTACAAGCTAACGGTAGCAATAATTTTTTCGTGGGAGAGATCGAGTTTGAAGAAACGAGTACACATAAATTCAAAATAGAAGCATATTTGCCTGGTGAGATGCAATGGTGCTCACTTGTTTTTGTTCCCAATTAGAACATAAAGTCTGGTTAAGCCTTTGATTATTAATAAATAAAGTTAATGAACACTTATCGTAAAATAAAAATATTTCTATCGCTACTCATTCTTATCTTATTGGCAGGATGCGACAGCATGTGGGATAATCATTATCAGAAGGAAGTAGATACTGTTAATTCAACAGTATGGAATGCTATTAGTAATGATAATACACTTAACAGTATTGTAAACATGTTTTCAGAACTTGGTTTGGATACGCTATTGCAACAAGATCGGGTGTTTACCCTTTTTATACCTCAAGACGATAGTTTCATTGATGCTATAGCCCTATTCTCTCAGGAAAAGAAAAAGGAAACGATGCAATACCTCATTTCCAACGGCATAATTTTACCAAGTCAATTTGATGAGTTGCGCAAAATTGGAACACTTAACAATAAATTTCTGAATGCTACGAAAAATAGCAACAATGAAGTTTTTATTGAAGGAGTTAAGGTAAACGAAATAAGTTCTTTATATCAGAATGGTATTATTTATTATCTGGAAAGCTACCCCACTACATCAGAAAATTATGATTTTTTGGTAAAACCCAACATTGAGCAATTTCTTGCAGATAATTGTCCATGGTTGTTAAATTACATTAATTCCAACAACGAAAGATTTGTAGACTGGGATGCAAGCGAAAATATAGGAACTAATGAACAAGGCTTGCCTGTTTATGATACAATTTGGATAGAGAATAACTCTTTTTATGATCGCTTTTATCCGATTGGTGGGGAAGACAGAGAAGCCGGAGTTACTTTTACTGTCTTTGATCAGGATCTTTTTGAAGAGACACTGGAAAGAGATGTAGAAAGTGTGCTTAGAATAGAAGAAGTTCCACAAGTATGGCTCAACGAAATACTGTTCCCAATTCTAATAGAGAGTATGGTGTACGAGGGACAAATGGCATACGAAGACTTTACCCACGAGATGAGGAATGTCAGAGGTGATAAAGTGAATACCAATTATACCTGGTTGAACGAGACTCCGATAGAGTGTAGCAATGGATTAGTTTATCTTTTTGATACTTATAGTATAGCACAAAGCATAGTGGTAGATACTATACTGGTTGAAGGAGAACATTTTGTTATTAATGGAGAAGATAGTTGGGTAGATGATACTTCTATTGTTATTTCCAGCATACCAAATAAAAGACCTCAAAGGCTTCCCGATGGCAATATAAGTGGTGGAGAATACCTGAAAGTAACATTGAAAAGTGATGGTAGTGAAAACGGTTATTATCTTGAATTTAAAATGAAAAATGCATTTCCAATGGAATATAAATTGGAATGTACATCCAATTATTATTCAGGTAAGATTAAAATATCAGTAAATGGTGTTGATGTAGGTGACTTTGATGGAGCTAATTATTATACCCCTTGGTTTAAAGAGTCTTTTCCTGTTAAGCATTTAACTGAATTTGGAGACGTAACGGTAAGGATGACCTTTGTTGATGGAGGAGCATTTAACTCGTATGAACTCTATTTGGATAATATACAGCTGGTCCCTGTATTGGCAAACAAGTAGTTGGAAGAAGAAAATACAACGCAATAGCAATAAGTATTAATGAGAAAAATGAATTATAAAATTTAGAACTGAACAATGTCTTTAAAAACCAGAACATACTTACTATTCATTATTCCGTTTTTAGTTACGGTCAACGTTTTTTCTCAAGAAAGTATTTCATTATCGGGAATAGTTAAATACAACGGAGTGGCTGTTGCTAACATTTCTATAACAGCTGAAGCAGAAGGCACGTCTCCTGCATACACCGATGAAAACGGACGCTTTACAATAGATATACCGCATACCGGAATTTGGTTAATAATAAATCCGGTAAGTACCTATAAACCACAGCGTTTATTTGTTGAAAATACCGATGATATTTCCATTGTATTAGTAAAAAATGATTTCAAATCAATATTTGATGAAGTGTTTACGCCAACAGCATTCCAAAGCTTTGCTACCACTCCCTCTTCAATAAATAATGTGGATGTAGAAAGACTTGCACAAAACAATGCCGTGAGCATCGAGCAGTATCTGCAAGGTAAGGTTTCCGGATTAAATGTTGTAAATCATTCAGGAAATCAATTTGGAGGAGCTTTTGTTCAATTAAAAGGTGCTAATTCTATATACACTGGCACCCAACCTCTTTACTATGTAGATGGTATGCCTTTTGAACAATCTTCTGTATTTGTTTCTGCATTTGAAGGTTTTTTTGACAATCCACTGGCTACCGTAAACCCAATGGATGTGACAGATATTTCTGTCATAAAAGATGTTGGAAGCAACTCTCTGTTAGGGACCAGAGGCTCTAATGGGGTAATTTATTTACAAACTCTTAAACCCGATAAAACGGCAACAACTATTGACTTTAGCTCCAATTGGGGAATTGCCTATTCTCCACGTGAAATACCACTAATGGATGCCGGCGAATATAGAGCTTATGCTAATGAAATTGCCATTACACAAGGTATGGATGAGTTGCACCTGGATGAATATCAAGCATTCGCTTTATATCCCGAAAAACCAGATTATTACAGATATAACAATAACACCAATTGGCAGGAAGAGGTGTTTAACAATGCTTTTTTACAGGATTATCACTTTAGAATCAGAGGTGGAGATGCGATTGCCAAATATGGTTTATCCCTTGGTTATTCTAACTATGCCGGCATTATTAACAATACCAATGGTGACCGGTATACCGTGAGGTTGGTCGGTGATTTTAATATGTTTGAATGGTTACGTTTAGGGGTGAACAGTTCATTTTCATTACTTAATTCCAAGGTAATGGAGAATGGCATACAAACCCAAACTTCACCTATTTATGCTGCCTTGCACAAGGCTCCTTTTTATGCCCCGTATCGTTATAATGAATCAGGTGAAAAATTACAATATCTGGATGAAGCTTACGATGACATCTTTGGGGTCAGTAATCCGGTGGCGATAACGGAAGGTGTTCAGGGAATAGCCAAAACACATAAGATAATATCGGCTTTTACACTTGATGCTGATTTGACTAAAAACCTTAAGTGGAATACTTTATTAGGAATAAACATTAACCGAAAGCGTGAAACAAAATTTGTTCCAAGTACAGGAATCGTCAGAGTTGGTGAAATATATAATTATACTGAGGCTCCGGCAAATCATTACAAATCAATTTATGTAGATAGCAAGTTCGATTACTCTTATAAAAATAGCATGCATAGAATGAATGCTACTGCCGGTTTTAGAGTACATACCAATAATTATGAATATGATTTGGCTATTGGACGAAACCTACACGAAAGTAATCAGTTAAATGCGGTGCAGGACGGTAGAGATGAGTTAGCAATTATTACCGGGAATTACGGAGATTGGAATTGGCTTTCAAATTATTTTAATGTCAACTATGCTTACAAAGACCGTTACCTGCTATCAGCAACTACAAGTATTGATGTATCATCACGTACCGGAGAAAATGCTGATTATGACATAAATTATTTTAAAGCACCTGCAGGACTTTTCTATGGACTACAAGTAGGATGGGATATGGCGAATGAGTATTTTATGAAAGACCTTTTCTGGTTAAATCAATTAAAATTGAGACTATCTACCGGGAAAACAGGAAATGATGATATTGGAAATTATACTTCCCGTTCATACTATGAAACCAGACCTTATAGAAGTGTAATAGGAATTGTGAGCAACATGAAACCTAATACTTCATTAAAGTACGAAGAGGTTTACGGAAATTCTTTAGGCTTGGATATAGCAATGTTCGGTCAACGCATTTTTGTATCTGCTGAATTTCATTCGGGGCGCACTGAAGATATGTTGGTTTATACAAAACTGCCTGATTATTATGGTGTGGAATATGCTCCTGTGAATGCCGGAGAGATGAGCGTAAAAGGTTGGAATATTGACCTTGCCTCGCGAATAGTTGACAATCAATTTAAAATTGATTTAGGACTGACACTATCTGCTTCCAAAAGCAAGATTACACAAATAGCAAATGACAAACTCATTGTTGATGTTCCCGGAGCCAGCAAAGCATATATCGAGGGAAAAGAGGCCGGTATATTCTGGGGTTATAAGACAGGTGGCGTTTATTCTACAAGCCAGGAAGCACTGGCAGACGGTTTTGTGAATACTGTAGGCGAGCCTTACCAAGGTGGAGACATCCGTTTTCTGAATATCTCAGACGATGATAATGTGATAAATGATGATGACAGAGTCGAAATTGGTAATCCTAATCCTGATCTCATTGGTAGCTTCTTTGCTAATTTTGCCTGGAAAAATTGGACATTAAACAGTACATTCTATTTTTCAATAGGCAATGATGTATTTAATTATGTCAGATATAATTTAGAAACAGCATCTAATTATAACAATCAATCCATTACAGTGTTAAATCGATGGATTACTGAAGGAAATGTAACAGATATGCCCAGAGCAGTCTATAACGATCCTATGGGGAACTCCAACTTCTCTGATCGTTGGATTGAAGATGGATCATACTTACGTTTAAGTAATTTAGCAATAGGCTATAATGTTCCGAATGTTAAAGTGATAAAAAGTCTCAATGTGTTCTTATCAGGGCAAAACCTGCTTACTTTTTCAAAATATTTGGGATATGATCCGGAATTCTCTTACTCAAATTCTCAACTTGTGCAAGGAGTTGATTATGGACTTATCCCGCAAAGCAAGCGTTTTCTTATGGGAGTTAAAATTGGGTTCTAATACAATAATTTAAACATGAATCAATGTACAAAAAGACTTTAAGTGTTTAACTATGAACTAAATTCCGAAGAAAATGAATAAGCTTAAATATCTACTATTTTTTTTAATCTCTGTACAGTTTGCTTGTGAGGATTTTATCAATCCTGATAGTAAAGATGTGCTTTTTGAAGATGATGCCTACGATGATTTTGTCGAGTTAAGAGCAGCTGCGCTTGGCTTATATGGGTTACAACAGGATTTGGTTGAGCAATTAGTGATACTGGGTGAACTTAGAGCGGACCTTATGACACTAACAGAAAATAAAGAGTCCGACCTCAAGCAAATTGAAGACTTCAATATTGGCCCTGATAATAAATACGCATCTCCCATAAAGTTTTATCGTCTGATATCTAATTGTAATAAACTGATAAATAGTATTGTGGCAATTAAGCCGGACGTAGTAGAAAGTGGTATTGAGAATGTGAATAAGTTTGACAGATTGTATGGTGAGGCTATATGTATGCGCTCCTGGGCCTACTTTAACCTCCTGCGTATTTATAATGAAGTACCGGTGTATTTTGATGAAATCTCACTGGAAACACCTCTAAGTGCCGATGATAAATGGCCCCAGGGACAATTGACAGATACCTTAATTCATCAACTGGAAGCATTAAAAATAGTGGGGTATGAGTACAATACCGGCGATGACGATGTGTGGGATGTTTCAACCTGGCGCGAAAATTCCAAAACGTTCTTGCTGGGACAAATTTATCTTCACAAAAGCGATTATGCAAAAGCTGAAGCCTGTTTCCTTTCTTTTTTCCCTGATAGAAATATTTACACATACAATAATGCATTTAATGATACAAAATGGAAAAATATATTTGGAGGAGTGGAACCTCGTGAACAGGTATACACTATAGTTTTTGATAAAGAACGAAAACAGCAACATGATTTTCAGAGCTTGTTTATCTATGATTACATGCTGAAGCCTTCTCAAGTTGCCATAAATATGTTTCAGACACAATGGGCAGAGGGTGTTATAGAACTAAATACTGTAACAGGAGAAGTGATATTTGATGAAGAACTGGATATTCAGGACAGAATAGATAAATATAGAGCAAAGGATCCGAGAGAGAAATATACAATTGGAACATTATCAACGGATAAAAATTACGTACGTAAGTTATCGGATATTTCAGCAGGGCCGTACACTTCTGACCATACTTCCACTCTCTATCGTAATTTTAGTGCTTATCTCTATCTGGCCGAAATAATATCCTTACCTCGTTCTGTATATAGTGGTGAAAATAGTAATGGAGCCTATTCAATTTTAGAAAATCTTCGAACTGAACGCTTTGGATTGGAGTTTAACAACATCAAGCCTGTCAATACCAAAGGATATTACCACTTTTTTGATCCCTGGACACACGAAATTGTTGAAAAACGTCCTCTTTCTGATGCTGAAATAATGCGCATACGTAATGATATGGTCATCCAGGAACGTGCCCTTGAGCTGGCTTTCGAAGGAGAGCGTTTTTATGACCTGGTACGTGTAGCCAAACGAAGAAAAGATCCTTCGTATTTAGCTGATAAGATCGCTGAAAAATTCACATTAGAACGCCGGGAAGAAATGCGAACGGTACTCATGGATTCTACCAATTGGTATATTCCGTTTCCTAATTTGTAAAATTACATCTGTCAAAATATTTAATACAAAATATATGAGAAATTTATACCTTATATTAATTGTATTCACACTATTTTCGTGCAAAAAACAACAGCCTAATGTTATTTTTTTACTCACTGACCAGTGGCGTGCTTCTGCATTGGGCTATAATGGTGATGAAATCGTGCAAACGCCTCGTTTGGATGAGTTCTCAAAGTCGTCCGTGAATTTTAATAATGCGGTTTCAGTTTTGCCTGTTTGCACTCCGTATCGTGCAAGTTTGATGACAGGACGTTTTCCGACATCTACCGGCATGTTTATCAATGATTTGTATCTTCCATCAGAAGAGCTGTGTATAGCAGAGATTTATAACGATGCGGGTTATAACACAGCCTATTTGGGAAAATGGCATCTGGATGGGCATGGCAGACGCAAAAACGTTGCATCTGAACGCCGACAAGGATGGACTTATTGGAAAGGCTCTGAATGTGACCATCAGTATCTGAGAGAGCATTATTTTGACAATGATGATGCAAGAAAAAAACATTGGAAAGGCTATTCAACCTACGCTATTGCCAACGAGGCAAAGAGCTACATGGCTAAATATTCTCAAAAACAAAATCCGTTCTTTTTATTTGTTTCAATTGGAACACCGCATTTTCCGCATCATACAGCTCCCAAAGAGTACATGGAAATGTATTTTCCGGAAAAATTGAAACTTCCCCCCAATGTTCCTGAAAAACAAAGGGAAAAAGCCTTGAAAGAGTTACAAGGTTATTATGCCCATTGTACAGCTACAGACAAGGCAATTGGAGAAATCATAGATGCAACAAAAGAGTTAAAAATTTACGACAATACCATTATTGTGTTTACTTCTGACCACGGAGAAATGATGGGTGCTCACAATTTCTGTCCGTATATGAAACATCAACCCTATTCGGAATCTGCCAATGTACCATTTCTGATTTCTTATCCTAATATTGGGGACAATGCAGGAAAAACCGCTAACGCTGCTATTACCACACCGGATATTTTACCATCATTGTTGGCAATGTGTGATGTTGATATTCCTTCAACCATTGAGGGGTATGATTTGTCTGAAATTATAACTCAACCCGAATTGGCTCCTCAACGAGCTGCATTGTATATGAATGTAAGTCCCTTTGGAATAGCATTCCCAAGTGATGAATACCGAGCTGTTAGAACGGCAGATTATACTTATGTAAAAAATCACACCGGTGCATTGATGCTTTTTGATAATCATAAAGACCCATATCAAATGAATAATTTGATAAATAATTCAAATTATGTTCAAATTGAAGAAAAACTGGACAAACAACTAATGACAGAGTTGGAGCGTATCGGAGAAGCAGACATCAAACCGCGTGAATATTATCTAAAGAAATTTGGGTATTGGGGACAACCCCAATTTGAAAAAAATTATCACATAGGTAATTCTCAAAATGTAACAACAGTTATTTCACCTAACAATACATTTGAAATTAAAAACTAATTATGAAACAAATTTTAGTTTTCCTATTGGGATGCGTTTTTTTACCAGCCTTATTGGCGAAAGAGACAAAGAAGACTTCTCTCATAGAGATAATTATAGATACACACAACGCAAAACACCGTATCAGTCCTTATATTAACGGCTTAGGATTGGCTTATCATAGTGACACAGATGATTTTATCAAGGAGTTTGAGGCAACAAAAAAGTTCAGACAATACGGTATTGGGGCACTACGCTATCCGGGTGGACATAAGACCTCTTCATTTCATTGGGAAGAGCCGTGGTATCCGGTATATACGGATAAGTATAGTCCTAACCTAAAGGAAAAGCTAGATAAATTGGGACTAAAAGAAGAAGATCTACCTGTTGTTAATGCCAACTACATGGATCTTGATGAGTTTCTGACTTTGGCTAATAAATGTGGTGCAGAACCCATCGTGGGGATTAACTTAAAGACGGGACAACTGTACGACCGTGAAAAAGAGCAAACGGCTGAAACCATACGGATGTTTAAGCACATCAAGGAGAAGGGATATAAAGTTTCTTACTATTATTTAGACAATGAAATAGGGAATAAAAATCATCAAAAAATAATGACTATCCCAGAATACGCTGGATACATCAATCGTCTAGTACCTAAACTAAGAGAGATTCAGCCCAATGCTAAATTTATTGTCAACATAATGGGGGCACCCTATTCTCCAAAAAATATGGAATTGATGCGTTTAGCCGGTAAAAATTATGATGCGGTGGATTCACATTATTATTGGAATTGGGGAAATGCCAATTGGGATGATTTTTTGCAACAACGCCCTCTATCGGTACAAAGCAAGAATCCTCTGCCTATAA
The DNA here is from genome assembly GCA_023135955.1 of Bacteroidales bacterium. GTDB lineage: Bacteria > Bacteroidota > Bacteroidia > Bacteroidales > JAGLSB01. The sequence goes on from JAGLSB010000427.1 coordinate 9,400, forward strand.
CAGCTGCAATCTTCAACAGTAGATGCAAAGAAATGGGTATGGAGCGTATGCGTTTGGTTTCATTAGAATGGAATGTAGGCCCACTGAAGGAGGGGGAAACATTATCGGCTTATCAATGTGCGTTGATACAGTCTGAAATGATAGGACAATTTATTCAGAGTGATTTTTTGGCTGCCACACTATGGCCCTTTCACTGGAAAGCACATGGCAAGGTTTACCCCGGACGAGTCTTTATGAATGATGATCATGAGGCTGTAAAACCTGTTAAAGATATTTTTACGATGTATTCTAAATGCAAGGGGGCCAACTATATTGAAGTTCAAACAAGTTCTGATGACATTGTTGCTCATGCCGCAAAATTTGACAGCGGGGTAGTGATTGTTTATATTTTGAATAAATCTGAAAATAGTAATGATGTGGCATTAAGTTTCACGGAAGCCATCGCTAAAAAAGCAATGATGCAATCACTTTATGGCGATAATCTTAGTTTGTTCCACCTGCCTCCCTTACAAAATACAGAGGTATCAGTCATTGACAAAACAGCATCGTTATCACTAGCTCCTTGGTCATTTTCAATGCTACAATTAAAGTTAAAATAAATATGAAGTCAACGATATCAAAATTATTGGTTTTAACTTTATTTATAGGGCTATTTCACAACTCTTTTGCAAAAAAGAATGTGTTGTTCATTGCCATAGATGACCTCAAACCCTTGCTTAACTGCTATGGCTACGATATTGCTAAAACCCCGAATATAGATAAATTAGCTAGTCAAGGTACGCTATTTATTAATGCGTATTGTCAGCAGGCATTATGTGGTCCATCAAGGCTTAGCATTATGACAGGGCGTTACCCTGACGTACTGGGAATCTATGGTATGGGGGGCGCACAAACAAAACTGAGAAAACGCTATCCTGACATTGTTACCCTTCCGCAATACTTTATACAAAACGGTTATAAAACAGCTTATAGGGGGAAATTATACGATTCACGAAACTTTGACGACGGTAATACCGATAAAGCCTCATGGAATGATACTGAATTAGTGAAACCTATGCCATATCCAAAACCTTGGGGAAAACCCGAGGGAGGATACCAAGATCCGGATACAAAAAAGAATTCAAAACAAGCATGGGATTTGGTCAGAAAACAAGGCTTAACTAATAATCGACCTAAACGCAATCCAATATTAAAATCACACAAAGCCAGACCTGTGGTTGAATGCATGGATGTGCCGGATAATGCTTATAATGATGGACGAACTGCCCTGTGGGGAGTACAACAACTAAAGGCAAATGCGGCCAAAGCGGATAGTGATCCATTTTTTCTGGCCATCGGTTTTAGCAAGCCTCACTTACCCTTTGTGGCGCCTAAAAAATATTGGGATATGTACAATCGGGAGTCGATGCCTGTGCCATCTTATAAGTATGATCCCAAAAACATTTCATCCATTTCACATAATGATTATGTAGAAGGAAGAGTTTATTATGGCGTACCGGGTGAAGGCGACATTTCGGATGAAAAACATCAGGAACTAATGCACGGCTATTTAGCATGCGTAAGTTACATTGATGCCCAAATAGGAATGCTGCTCAGCACACTAAAAGAAACAGGACTTGATAAAAACACCATCGTCATTATGTGGGGTGACCATGGTTTTCACACCGGCGACCATGGGATATGGGGAAAACATTCTAACTGGGAACAAAGTGTACGTGCGCCACTCATTATTAGCTCTCCGGAATTGAAATCAAATGTGAGTCATTCGTTGGTTGAATTTGTAGATATTTACCCTACAACATGCGATTTAGCCGGATTAGATATCCCCTCAGCATTAGATGGGAAAAGTTTAGCGCCCGTAATGAAAAATCCAGCAACACAGCTAAGAGAATATGCTGCAAGTTTATATCCCCGAGCAAAAGAAGAAAAGCCTTATATGGGCTTCACGATAAGAGATGAAAGGTACCGTTACATCGCTTGGTATCCCGTGAAAAACGAGTCGGAGGTGGGCTATGAAATTATCGCTGAACCGATTGCTTATGAGCTTTATGATTATGAAGCTGATTACAATGAGACAGAAAATCTTTCAGGAAAATCGGAATACAAAGATGTAGAAAAGAAAATGCATCAACTAATAAAGGAGCATATAGATTATACTCAAAATAATAAGCTAAGCAAGGGTAAGTAAAAAACACCGTACATGAAAGCAAAACTAACTCCAATTTTTCTCCTTGCGGGATTGTTGCGAAACTTAAGTGCTCAAAATAATTAAGTTTTAGAAACTATATTAAATTTATTATAATGAAACGATTATTTATATTTCTACTACTATTTGTTTATTGTTTGGGTTCTTCTGCACAAATGAAAAAGAGGCAAGTAGAATATGATATCACAAAAGACAGAGTATTATACACAGTTGGTATCAGCCATTTAGATACCGAATGGCGTTGGGGCTATACAACGACGATTGATACTTACTTGAAAAATACCATGTTAGAGAATTTTAAACATTATGGCACACACTATTGGGATATAGATGGCAATAAAGTTAAGAAGAATTTAGATGGGGACGACAGCCGTGTAATCATGGATCGCGTTTTGCCATTTATTGACGATAATGTGGCTCAAGAAAATCCATTTATTGCTGTAGTATGGTTCCATACACCTCACAAACCTTGCGTAGCAGGTCCCAAACACAAAGCAATGTATCCAGACCAGGATTTGGAAATGCAAAATTACGCAGGTTGTATAACAGCCATGGATGAACAGATAGGCCGTTTGAGGGAGCACCTGGAAGCCATTAAGGCCGATAAAAACACGATGGTATGGTTTTGCAGTGATAATGGACCCGAAACGGGAGTCGGCGTTTCAGGAGGATTCCGTGACAGAAAGAGAAGCCTGTACGAAGGAGGCGTAAGAGTACCGGGAATATTGGTATGGCCGGAAAAAATAAAAATGTCAATGGAAACAGACTTTCCTGCCGTAACTTCCGACTATTTGCCAACCATTGCTGATGCAGTAGGTATTTCTTCTGACAAATTAAAATATGAGATTGACGGGATAAGCCTATTGCCAATGCTTGAGGGTAAAATGACCGAACGTAGCAAGCCTATTGGTTTGTGTATAGGCAATCAACTAAGCCTTAATGCTGATAAATATAAGATGTATGCCGTTGGTGGTGAGGTGGAATACTACGATATAGTTAACGATCCTTATGAAACCACGCCTTTGCTAGAAACAAAAGACCTAAAGAAGATGACAACGGAAATGAACAAGATGTTAGATTCGTATAAGGGCAGTTTCCAGGGTAAAGAGTATGGTACAGAGTCATATCAGAAGATGGAACAAGAATGGAAAACATCCGGTTTGAAATAACTTGATAGTAGATTAGTAGTTTTAAAAAGATTCCTCCTACGTCGTTGGAATGACACTTAGTTCAACCCGGTATCTAAACGGTAAACATGTCATTTCGACCGTAGGGGGAATTGAAAATCAACGAAGTTAAATCTAAAGAATAGCAATACAACAATTAAAATAAACAACGAAACTATAGACGAATGAAACGAGCATCCCGATGTAGATCGGGACAACCAAGGATGACTAACACATGCGAGATCCATACGTCACCAAAACATTTAAAATTTAGACAGATGAAAAGAATTCTTTTATTAATCTGCGTTTTATGCCTTGTGTTTACAAGTTGGGTATATTCCCAAAGTGACAAGTCTATGGATATTGAAAAACTGGCTCAGAAGTTTAACGAGCCCGACCACAGTGCAAAGCCCTGGGTTTACTGGATGTGGATGAATGGGAATATCTCAAAGAAAGGGATTACTGCAGATTTAGAAGCTATGCAAGATGTTGGAATAGGAGGAGTTATGATGTTTAATATCGGCGGTCTTGTTCCAGAAGGTAAAATTGATTACGGGACGGAAGAATGGCTGGATATGGTAAAACATGCTGCAAAAACAGCAAATGAGCTTGGTATTTCTTTCGTCATGCACAATTGTGATGGTTGGTCATCATCAGGAGGTCCTTGGGTTACAAAAGATAATGCCATGAAGAAGATAGTGTTTTCGGAAATTCAAATTGCAGGAGGTGAGTCTTACAATCAGGCACTTCCATTACCCCAAAGCAATCTCAATTATTATAAGGATATCGCTATTCTGGCCTTTCCCAAGCCTGCGAAAGATATTCGTATTCCCAATATAAAAGAGAAGGCCGGTTTTGTAAGGGAATTTGATTTGACTATTGGTTCGGATGTGATTTCCGATGAAGGGATAATTAAATCAACAGACATACTTGATCTCTCACAACATCTTTCTGAAGAAGGAATTTTAAAGTGGAATTCACCAAAGGGTAAAGATTGGACTATTTTGCGCTTGGGATACACGCTTACGGGAAGAAAAAACTCTCCTGCCACTGCATATGGAACTGGATTAGAATGTGACAAGTTGAGTAAAGAGGCCTTTAGTGAGCATTGGGAGTTTGGGATTCAACCAAAAATAGATGAAATGGGGAAAGGGCATTTAACAGGTATCCTGCTTGATAGTTATGAGGCTGGAACTTGTAACTGGACTGCTAAAATGCAGGAAGAATTTGAAAATAGAAGAGGCTATGATCTTTTGAAATGGTTGCCAGCTGTCTCAGGAAGGTATATCAACTCGGTGAAAGAAACAGAATCATTTTTATGGGATTTTAGAAAAACAATAGCTGATTTATATAAGGATAATTTCTACCATCACGCGGCAACGCTGGCGAATAATGAAGGACAAAAGTTTTATGTAGAACCCTATGAGGGGGCTTATGACTGTCTTCAGGTAGGGGCGGCAGCTCAAGAGGTTATTGGCGAGTGCTGGACAAATGCTTCTATGATCCACTGGAACAAGGTTGCTTCATCTGCAGCACATACAAATAATATTAAAATGGTAGGATGTGAAGTTTTTACGGCAGATGGTTTCAATGGTCGATGGTTGGGGCATCCTCGTAGCTTAAAAAGCATTGGCGATAGAGTTTGGTCTGAAGGCGTAAACCACTTTATTATTCACAGATATATTCACCAGCCGTGGGAAAATGTCAGGCCGGGCCAGTCATTGGGACCCTATGGAACTCACTTTGAAAGGACAAACACTTGGTGGAAGCAGTCTAAGGCATGGATATCATATATTACCCGCGCCCAGCAGGTGCTGCAGCAAGGTCGTTTTGTTGCTGATATAGCGCTTATAGCAGACGAAGGAATGCCTTCGCATGGAACGTATAGACCTGACATAAAACTTAAAGGATATGATTACGATATTATCAGCGCGCAGCATGTTCCGAATTTTCAGTATATAAATAATGAGTTTGTATTGCCTAGTGGAGCACGTTATAAAGCATTGGTTTTTCCTGAGAGTGAGTATTTAACTTTAAGCGTTTTGGAGAAAATAAAGGAATTAACTGATATTGGAGCTACTGTCATTGCTTCTAAACCACTCTCATCTCCAAGTATTAGTGACAGTGGCGACTTAAAGAAATATGAGAAATTAGTTGCGGAGATTTTTGATGGTAATAGAGGAGTACCAACAACGGTTGGTGTTAAGGGAAAAGTGATTTGGAGGAAGAATATTGATGAGATTGTTGCTGCTTTGAATATTCTTCCTGATTTTGATGTGAGCAAAAAAAATATAGAAATTGCCTGGACCCATAGAAAGCTTGAAGAAGACCATATTTATTTTGTTTCAAGTCAGATGAAAGAACCTATTAATACGGAATGCAAGTTCAAAATAAAACGTGGATACGAGGCAGAAATATGGAGGCCTGAAACGGGTGATATTTCAAAAATTAAATTTAATTATACGAAGGATGAGCGCGCTATGCTTAACTTGGATTTTCAACCAGAGGAGGCCTATTTTGTTGTTTTTAAAGAAGTAAAGGATGCTACAACTGATCAGTATGTGGCTATTAGCAAAGTGGGCGGCGGTGTATCAGAAAGAAAAGTCAATCCATTGTCTGAACTGAAAATTGAATCGGCTCAGTTTGGGATCTTTGAAATCAAGCATAAGAACATGGTAGATGTATGCCAAACAATAAGGCAAAAAGTTAAAAACAATGGTTTGTCGGTTTTATCCAGTAATCAACTGGGAGGTGATCCAGCCCCTGGCGGTGGTAAGACTCTCTGGGTTGAATACATGCAGGATGGAAAAACTTTTAACTCATTTACCCGTGAAAAACGAAGTCTGGTGATACCGCCTTCGGATAAGAAGATAAAAATTTTACGTGCAATGTATGGAAGGATACCGGAAAACCTGGATGATATACCGAAGTATGATTTTGTTGATATTAGCAATAAGGTAAAAAATCTTGTTGAAAATGGACGTTTAAAATTTAAACCGATGGATCTTTTAAAAGATGAGATTCATGGTGACGCATCCAGGCAAATTAGTATTTCGTATTTGGCAGATGGGGTAGCACATGAGTTGATTGCAGATCTGGATGAAATGATAAATCTTCCTTCTGAAGCATGGAGAAGTCAGCACCCGTTTCCTGAGTTGAAATACAAAAATGGGCAGCAGTTTGCAATAGCCTGGGAGAGTGGGCAATACGAATTAGAATCAGGAAGTGGAAGGACAAAGATAATTCAAGTAGAAAATATACCAGAAGAAAAACTCATCGACGGAGAATGGGAAGTCTATTTTCCTACGGTTGCGAAGGGAGGGGAAACAGTTGTTTTTGATGGCCTGAATTCGTATACCAAACATAAGAATGAAAGCATAAGATACTTTTCGGGGACAGCGAGTTACAGTAAAGAGATTCATGTACCTCTAGAGAGATTTTCAGAGGATCTGGATATATGGTTAGACTTGGGGCGAGTTGAGTGTATTGCTGAAGTTACCATAAATGGAAAGCGTTTGACAACGCTCTGGAAAGAGCCATACAGAGTCAATATTACTGATTTTGTAACACCGGGAGTTAATAAACTAAAAGTGGATATTACGAACCTGCTTGTGAATAGACTTATCGGTGACGAACAATATCCGGAAAATTATGAATATAAGGCGGATATCATAACTGAATATCCGCTTTGGCTGGACGATTCTTATCAACAACCAGAATCACCCCGCAAAACCTTTTCTGTAGCTAAACTCTGGAAACAAGACGATGAATTAGTAAATTCTGGATTGCTGGGGCCTGTTGTGCTAAAATCCTTTATATCTGTGGGCTTGGATTAGTATTTAGCACGTATGCATAAAGCCAAAATTTCCCCAGTTGAACGGCAAAGTTGAACGCTCACATCGTACCGACAAGGAAGAATTTTACCAACTGCTTTCTTATAAGGATGATGTTGATTTGGAGAAAAAATTAGCGGATAAACGAAAAGAACTTTCTAGAAAAGAAAAAAAATAAAGATTTAATCGGATGAAACGAGCATGACTAATTTTGTCATTAATCACAACCTAGCATGATAAAATTAGTTTTGGGAGTTCCATCTGGCAATTGAAAAACAAATTATTAACAGATGAAAAAACTAAAAATATTTCTTCTTTTTAGTGTTATAAGCACAATTTGTTTGGCACAGGACAAGCCAAATGTAATTCTTTTTATGGCCGATGATGTGGGTCACGAATGTTTTGGTGCCTATGGTAGCAAGCAGTACAAAACTCCCGTTTTGGATGAATTAGCAAGTACAGGTATCAAATTCAATCATGCTTATTCTCAACCATTGTGTACCCCAAGTAGAGTTAAGATTATGACAGGGAAAAGCAATGCTTACAATTACTGGGATTTTGGCATTTTATCGCGCGAAGAGAAAACCATTGGGCATGTGATGAAAGAGGCTGGTTACAATACTTGTATTGCCGGTAAGTGGCAATTATATGGCAGAACATCCAATGAAAATTTACCAGTGAAAGGAGCTTTACCTGAGGATTGCGGGTTTGATGAGTCATACATGTGGCAGGTAAATAGTAAGGAACTCAGATACTGGGGAGCAAAATATGAATTTAACGGTAAGAAAATCACTTATCCCAAAGATGTCTATGGCCCCGATAAAATCAATGATAAGGTCCTGGATTTTATCACGCGAAAAAAAGACGAGCCGTTTTTTATTTACTATCCTATGATAATGGCTCACTCCCCTTTCCCGGTCACTCCCTTTAGTAAGGATATGAATTCTAAAGATAACCAGAAGAATTTTGAAGATATGATTTTTTATATGGATCATCTGGTGGGACGCATTGTAAAAAAGCTTGACGAACTTGATGTAAGAGACAATACCGTCATAATATTTACCACAGATAATGGCACACATAAGTTATTAAAGTCTAAACTGGGAGACCGTATGGTTAAAGGAGCGAAAGGAAAAACAATAGACTACGGTATTCATGCACCGCTTATTGTCAACTGGCAAAAGGAAATAAAAAAGCCAATAGTGAACGATGATATTATTGAATTGCAGGATTTTCTGCCCACTGTTGCAGATTTAGGGGGAGGCAAATTTCCCGTAAGTGAAAATCAACATGGAATATCCTTTGCACCTATTCTACAATCAAAACCTTACCAGGGGCGAGAGGCGATGTATATGTATTACAACCCAAGGCCCTATGAAAAAGGAAAAAAGACAGAAGCCAAAATCTTTGCTCAGGATAAAGTATGGAAACTCTACTCTGATGGCACTTTGTACAATAAAGAAAAAGATATTTTAGAAGTTAAGCCGATCACAAATGATACCAAACAATCTGCTGCTGCTCGTGCTAAATTACAAAAGGTGCTGGATGCTATGCCATCGAAATCCTTGGTCATCAACCCAGATTGGGTCGAGTAAAGGTGGAAGGTTAAACTTGTTTATTTTAGTTCGAATGAAAATATTTCGCAGAAAAATGAAATCCCTTAACATCATATTACTCTCTGGGCTTATCTCATTTAGCACATACGCTAAAAGCCAACATCCCAATGTCGTCATCTTTTTTGTAGATGATATGGGATGGACGGATTTAGGCTATATGGGAAGCGACTATTACCTCACCCCCAATATCGATGCTTTAGCTAAAGATGGCATTACATTTACAGATTCGTACAGTGCTTGTACTGTTTGTTCTCCTGGCAGAGCATCGGTAATGACAGGTAAATATCCGGCACGCCTGCATGTAACCAATTGGATACCCGGGCATAATTTCGCCTGGGCTAAAATGAAGGTGCCGGATTGGAAAATGTATCTGGATACAAAAGAATATACAATGGCAGAGGCTTTTCGCGATGCTGGCTATACCACTATTCACCTAGGCAAATGGCATTTAGGAGAATCCGAAGATTTTTCTCCTGAAAATCATGGCTTTGATTATAATATTGAAAAATGGGAAAACGTTCATGGCTATTTTGCCCCTGAAGGCAATCCTATATCTCCTGATGGAGAGCGAGAGTATTTAACAGAGCTATTTGCTGAGAAAGCATGTGATTTTATTGATAAGCACGAAAAAGACAAACCGTTTTTTATGAATTTTTGGTTTTATAATGTGCATTTACCATTGATGGCTAAAAAAGATAAAATTGCAAAATACGAAGTTTTAATAGATGAAAACAGTCAACATAAAAACCCTGTTTATGCAGCAATGATAGAGCATACCGACGATGCGATAGGACGTGTTATCAATAAACTTAAGGCAGAAGGGTTGTATGACAATACCATTATTCTTTTCACATCTGATAATGGTGGAATTATTGGTAAAGGTATAAGGAAAGTGACCAGCAACGTACCACTTCGAGCCGGAAAAGGATCGATGTACGAAGGTGGAGTACGAGTGCCCACCATCCTGCGCCTTCCTCATTCTGAACAAAAAGGGAAAACCATCTCAGAGCCTGTTATCTCAATAGATTATTATCCTACTTTGATGGAATTGGCAGATGTAGAATTAAGTGCTAAGCAAATAGCTGAATTTGACGGTAAAAGCTGGAAGCCACTACTGGAAGGAGATGCGACACTAGACAGAGAAGCACTCTTTTGGCATTATCCTCACTATCACCCGGGAGGTGCCGTACCATACAGTGCCATAAGAAAAGGTGACTGGCGATTGCTACAAAATTTTGAGACCAATGAGTTTGAACTATACAACCTAAAACAGGATATAAGTGAATCTCAAAATTTAATTGATGCAGAGCCTGAAATAGCTAAAAAACTAAAGAAAGATTTGCAGGAATGGCGAAGTTCTGTCAATGCACAATATGCCACCATAAATCCTAAACATATAAAAGAAAAAGAGCGAAAAAAACTAGATTAGAATCAAGCTCCAATATAGTTAAAAGATTAATCTATTGTTAAATATTAGCAAAACACCATAAACAAATGAAAAATCGAATATTTACTAAATTGATAGCACTGTTGTTCGGTATGTATATTACAAGCATTTCTGCAGAAGGAGTTGCTGCTAATGACTCTTTGCTGTCGATTTGGACAAAAATAAGCTTCCCAAGTGAGAAACATGTTGCAGAAGGCTTTCTTCCCTATGCAGGGGAAAGTCGGGGTCAGGCTGAAAACTTTTTTGGTGTATCTCCTGCGAACCCGAATTTTATGATTCAGGCGGGAAATATGCGCGGCCAAACTTTGGTGGCTCAGGATGGGACAAACTTTTTTGCGAGCGGAAATATTTCCGGTAAATCAGGAACAGCGTTTGCTTTCTCTCCTCATGATGGATCGCTGGCATTTGGGCTTTATAACTGGGGCTTATTTCGAACAAGCGATATGGGATCTTCCTGGCAGGAATTGTTCAGAAAATCTGAGGGTTCGCTGTTTGAAAGTATAGGTTCAGAGATGCATGGGAAACGCATTTTGATGGTGGATCCATCGGCTGGTCGGCAGAACCATTTGTATTATGCCAGCCCGACAAAAGGCTTGCTTCGATCCGATGCGGCAGGGGATGAGGGGAGTTGGTCAGTGATTGCATTTGAGGATCGTTTTGTGAAAACCCTTACTGCTGGTATAACTGCCGAAGGCACTACCCGTATTTATGCCGTAGTGGGACCCGATAACGCCTCAAGCTACAGAACAGGACAAGTATATCGCATCGATGTGCTAGCTGACAACTCTGTTGCCGAACCTGTATTGGTCATGAACAGTTATAACAACATCATAGATGTAGAAGTGAATAGTTCAGGTGAGTTTGGTTGTATTATACGCAATGAAGACCGTGCCATGCAGCGTTTTAAAGATAATGGGAACTATGTTTTTGCTGACAATTTATTGCCTAGCTTAAAAGATGATAACATCAGTCTTGGTTCGGTATATGCCAATCCTTACAATGATGCTCACTGGGTAGTGAGTCGTGGGTACTCTAGTTTTTCTCTTGGCGGCACAAATTACAGCTTTGTCTGGAGTAATGATAGTGCACAAACGTGGAATGACGAGGTGCGGGCCGTGGTGAATAATACCGTTCCTAGTTTGCAACTCGGCAATCCGGAGCAACATCATACAGCACCCTACGGGTGGGGTGCCGACGTTTTTAATCACCTGGGTTCAGAAGGCGTACCTACAGTCGGCTTTTTAAATGATTCTACGGTGGCATGGAAGTCCACAATCAAAGATCGACCTATTTTTAAAAGCACTGATTATGGAAAAACCGGAAAACATTTTACAAGCGGTAGCGAAACAAAATGGGTTGGACAGATAAATTCAGGATATGATGGAAATGTTTTAGGAGTGGCTTTAGGCGAATATGGCGTGGCGCTTTCCATTGATGGAGGTATCTCCTGGAAAGGATATACATCGTTAAATACACCCGCTATGGTTAAAGCTCAAAGTTTGGCAAAAGTTGTGGGCGAAACCAAAGGCGGTCAGCGGAAACGAGGGGTGGCACTGGTCTTCAAAAATAACGAGGAGGGAGCTTACCAGGCTTTCGCAGGTCACAGCTCGGCAGGTTTTATGCTGGATGTTAAACAGCTTGGATCTGGCAATGACTGGAACATTACTCTGATGGATGAGGAGAACGGGGGCATATTCCCAACTCCTTTAACGGGGTGGAGTGGTGGTTTTAAAGGGGGTGGCGTTGCTGAGGCCTATTTGGTGAGCGATCATTTTTATATGGGAAATTTACATAGCGAGGATCAGGGAGCCACCTTCCAACGAAAATTTAATGATAACAATGAGCCGATGATTGTACTCGGTGTATCATCTCGTAACGGCAATATTGCGGTGGCAACCCCAAATCGCGAAAAGGTTTCAAGCAATAAGTGGGCCTTGTATGTCACGATTAATGGAGGGGAGACCTGGAGTAAGTTGCCTGGTCCTCCCAAAGAAAATGTTCCGTCTGCTGATGGCGTTTCTCGAAAATACTATCCCGTTTCAATTGAAGTATTTAATGACACCCGTCATGCTCTGGCAATTGATCCACGCGAGATAAACGACCCCGAGGCTAACCCTGACGGACGATTGAGGATTTTGTTGGCGGGTCGACGGGGAATCTATGAATTTAATGCCAGCAACCAAAGCGGTAGTGAGGGCGAATGGACGGTAAGGGGGATCGAAGCCGGTTTTTATCCCAGTATCCATTTTAATTTAGTTGAAGAGGTTCCCTGGTTGGGCGGCGTTCAGCTTGATCCAAGAGAAAATGGTGTGGTGTATGCATTTAAGAGTACGGACAATAAAACCTTGTCTGACTGGAGATATGCGGACGAAAACGCGAACCTTGATTATAACAATGGTGGCACATTTAAGCCGGTATATCAGTCGATGGACTGGGGAGAAACATGGCATAATATTGATACAGAGGATCTTCCCGATTGGCTGACCGTGGCGACGATTCATGTAACGGAGCAGGGTGTGCTTTATGTCGGAAGTGTGAATAGTGGCATATATCGATATACTGATCAAAACGATACTCACATTAGTAGTAATAATATTTCTAATGAAGGATTCAGAGTGTATCCAAACCCGGCTCAACAAACATTAAATATTGAATTAGAAAAGAGTGCAAACTCAGAGTCTGTAATCATTTACAATATGATGGGACATGAAATTAAGCACTGTATTCTGAAAGAGAGCAAGATAAATATTAACGTGAGTGATTGGCCCGCAGGTATGTACTTTGTGAAGGTTGAAGGAGCGTATGCCACTGAAAAAGTTATATTAAAATAGCAACAATATAAAGAGTACAAGTATATGAAAACAAAACACTTGAAAAACATTCTTTTAAGTTTATTCCTGCTTGTTGTAGTCAGCGTTCATGCAAAAAATGAAGGGCCCAATATCCTATTGATCATTGGGGACGATATAAGTTGGAAACACTTTGGCTGCTATGGTTCGGATTGGATAAACACACCTTCCGTTGATGCACTGGCAAAATCGGGAGTGAAGTTCAATAACGCTTTTGCGGCAGCCCCCGGATGTAGTCCCTCTCGTGCCGCCTTGCTCACCGGTCGTTATATATGGGAGATTGAAGAGGCGGGCTCACACTGGTCAAATTTTCCGCGTCATTTAAAGGTATATCCCGAACTGTTTGAAAAAGCCGGTTATGCGGTTGCTTCAACAGGGAAACCGTGGGCTCCTGGAGAGTATAAAATCAACGGACGGGAACACAATCCTGCAGGGAAACTCGTAGGGAACAAAACCTTTGAAAAGGAAGACCTCCCTGCAAAAGGAATTTCACCTAAAGACTATGCAGGAAACTTGCGGGACTTTCTCAGCGAACGTCCTGAGGGAAAACCGTTCTGCTTTTGGTTGGGAACCCACGAGGCGCATCTTCCAATTGAGTACAAATCGGGGATTAAAAACGGAAAGAAACCCGAAGATGTTGATTTGCCTTCGTTTTATCCCGATGCAGAAGAACTACGCATTGCTTTGTCGGATTTTGCAATTGAGGTCGAATGGTTTGATAAGGTGGTTGGTGGGGCCGTAGAGGTGCTTAGGGAAACTGGAGAACTGGAAAACACGCTGATTGTAGTGACAGCAGACAATGGAATGCCTTTCCCACGCGCTAAAGCAAATAACTACGATTTTGGTGTTCACATGCCTCTCATTATATCCTGGGCAAAAATAACAAAGGGGAATCGCACAGTAAATGATATGGTTAGCCTGATTGATTTGGCACCGACCTTTTTAGAGGCGGCAAACCTCCCTGTTCCTGAAGAGATGACCGGACGCAGTTTACTGAATATTTTGGAATCCAAAAAACAAGGTGTTGTCGATGCATCGAGAACCTATGTGCTTTCAGGACGCGAACGGCACGGCTATGCACGGGAAAACAACTGGAGCTACCCCATTAGGGCAATGCATACTCTTGATTATACCTGCATTTGGAATCCAAAGCCAGAACGTTTTATCGATGGAAATGCTGATGAAAAAAAAACAAAAGATCCTGTAATATTGGCACTTAAACGGGAAGGATTTTGGGAGCTGTGCTACGGTTCTCGTCCTGAATACGAGCTATATAGCCGCGTTGAAAATGGGGATTGTCTCCACAATCTTGCTGAAAAACCAAAGTATCAGAAGCAGATGAATGAGTTGAAGCAGACAATGCAGGCAGATTTGAAAAAAGAGGGGGACCCAAGAGTGCTTGGCTATGGCGATATATGGGAGAGCTATCCGCGCTATGGTGGAATTAGTGGAAAGTATGGTGGTTTTTCTCAGTCCGGTGTTTATAATCCTGAATATGTTCAGAGTGCTCGTGATGGAATGGAGAAGGCAGGAATCACAAACGACGCCTATTTTGAAAGAACAAAATTAACACCGCCGAAGCCGAAAGCCAAAAAGGGGACCAAGGTGACGGTTCCGACAGTGACGGAAAAGATCGTCATTGATAAGATCTGGTCTGCAATCCGCGTGGGATACAGCTTACTTACCGACGGTGACATGCAGTATATTGCATATTACAACGAGAATCGGCGTATGGTTGTGGGAATGAGACATCTTGGGGAGAAGGAGTTCGAGCTCATGATTTTACCTTCAGAGATCAACGAGCATCCAGCAAAGAAAACCAGAGGAACAAACCTAACCAGTACGATTCAGGGTTATGATTCACACAACTATATTACGCTTGCGGTGGACCAGGAGGGATATATCCACCTGTCCGGAAATATGCATGTACATCCTTTGCTTTATTTCCGTTCTACGGAACCTCATGATATTACGACACTCAAGCAGGTGAAGTCTATGGTTGGAACACGCGAGGGACGTTGTACTTATCCAAAATTTAAGAGGTCCCCCAATGGGAAGCTTATTTTCCATTACCGCGACGGGAAGAGCGGTGCCGGGGGTGAGGTTTATAACATCTACGATGTGAGGTCCAGGACATGGAGCCGATTTCTCAATACGGAGCTGATAACCGGAGGAGATCAGATGAACGCCTATCAGAGAGGTCCACGCCTTGGGCCCGATGGGATGTATCACCTCCTCTGGCTCTGGCGGGATACACCGGATGCCGCGACCTGTCACGACCTGTCCTATGCCCGCAGTCGGGACCTCGTGAACTGGGAAAACGCGGCGGGAGAGCCTCTTGAACTGCCTCTCCGCATAACAAGTAAAGGAACCATCATTGATCCTGTCCCTCCCGGAGGAGGTATTATCAATTCCACTCATCATTTTAGTTTTGACAGTAAGGGTCGGGTTGTTGTGACCTACCACAAACACGATGAGCAGGGGGACACCCAGGCCTACGCTGCCCGATTTGAAGGTGGAAGCTGGAAGATCGTTCCTGTTTCAAACTGGGAAGGGAAACATATCTTCCAGGGAGGCGGATCGGGTCCTTCCACGTTCGGGACCTCCATCTCGCTGGGGTCTATTCGCCAGCATGGTGAAGGGAAATTGGCATTGCCGTTTCGCCATTGGAAGGCCGGTGCAGGCATTCTGTTGATCGACGAGGAAACATTGTCTCCGCTGGGAACAGAGCTCGGAGAGGATAAGATGATGTCTCAGTACCCACCCGAACTATTGCCGGTCAATTCAGATTTCAAGGGAATGGGAGTACGTTGGCAGGAAGATAGCGGAACGTTGCCTGACCCATCGAATACCTATGTTTTGAGATGGGAAACCCTCGGCTCCAACAGAGACAGCAAATGGAAAGGGCCTCAGCCGGAGAACAG
>JAGLSB010000428.1 GCA_023135955.1 Bacteroidales bacterium
TCGAATCCAACTTTTCTGGAATAACCGGATCTAGACTTCTGACCTTTATGACCACGAGTTGCAGTTCCACCTTTTCCTGAACCTTGTCCACGACCCAACCTTGTCTTAGATTTTGTAGATCCTTTTGCCGGTTTTAAATTATTCAATTCCATTGTGATATATAATATGAATGTTTTTTATAATTCTTCAACTTTCAGTAAATGAGATACTTTAGTTACCATTCCTTTAATCTGTGGAGTACCTTCCAATTCAACAGATTGATGAACTTTTCTTAAACCTAAAGCTTCAAGTGTCCTCTTCTGTCTAACAGTACTTCCGATTTTACTTCTTATCTGAGTGATTTTTATCTTAGTCATTTCCTGAACTTTTATTATCCGTTAAAAACTTTATCGACTGACACTCCTCTATGATCTGCAACAGTAGCTGGATCTCTTAATTCAAGTAGTGCATTAAAAGTAGCTTTTACAAGATTGTGAGGATTAGATGATCCTTTTGATTTTGCAAGTACATCTTTAATCCCAACACTCTCGAGTACAGCACGCATTGCACCACCGGCTTTTACTCCTGTACCACCTGAAGCAGGCTTAATAAATACAGAAGCCCCGCCAAATTTAGCAAGTTGCTCGTGAGGAATTGTGCCTTTATAAACCGGAACACGAATCAGATTCTTCTTGGCGTCTTCTACACCTTTAGCAATTGCCGTAGTAACTTCGTTTGCTTTTCCAAGACCGTGTCCTACGATACCGTTCTCATCTCCAACTACAACAATAGCTGAAAAGCTAAAAGTTCTACCACCTTTAGTAACTTTTGTTACCCTCTGAATACTTACCAGTCTGTCTTTTAATTCAAGATCGGTTGTCTTTACTTTCCTGATACTATTTGACATAATAAAATTAAAATTTAAGTCCGTTTGATCTGGCAGCCTCAGCTAAATTCTTAATTCTGCCATGATATAAATAACCATTTCTATCAAATACAACTTGAGCAATACCTTTTTCCTTAGCTTTTTCAGCAATTAATTTTCCAACTAATTTTGCCTGCTCAATTTTATTTCCTTTGTCAACATCAGAAACAGGTTTCTCAGTAGAGTTTGCAGAAATTAGTGTTGATCCGTCAAGATCATTAATTACCTGAGCATAAATCTGCTTATTACTTCTGAAAACAGACATTCTTGGTATTTCCTGGGTTCCTTTGAGAGAACTTCTTATTCTCTTCTTAATTCTAAACCTTCTTTCACGCTTGGTTAAAGCCATTTTTATTTAAATTAATTCGATTAAACACTTGCTGACTTACCAGCTTTTCTTCTAAGAACTTCACCTACAAACTTGATACCTTTACCTTTATAAGGCTCTGGTGGCCTGAAAGATCTGATCTTTGCAGCTACCTGACCAACTAATTGTTTATCAGCACTGGTCAATGTAATAATAGGATTAGAGCGCCTTTCTGTTACAGTTTCGATCTTTACCTCTTTAGGAATCCTAAAATGAATATCGTGTGAATATCCAACATTGATTTCAAGTATTTGACCTTTAGTTTCTGCTCTATAACCAACACCTACTAGTTCTTGTTTGATTTCAAAACCTTCTGTAACACCTTTCACCATATTGAAAATAAGTGATCTATACAACCCATGCAAAGATTTGTGACGTTTTTGCTCAGTAGGTCTTGAAACAATTATCTTATTTTCAACAAGCTCAACCTTTAAATCAAGATCAACCAACTGCTCAAGTTCTCCTTTGGGTCCTTTAATTGTCACAAGGTTACTACTGTTAACTTCAAAGCTAACTCCCTGTGGGACATCTATGGGTAAAATTCCAATCCTTGACATTTTTACTTCTTTTTAATATACATAACATAAAACTTCACCACCTACATTTTCTTTCCTTGCTTCTTTATCGGTCATAACACCTTTTGAAGTAGAAACTATCGCAACACCCAATCCGTTAAGTACTCTGGGTAGCGCACCTGAACCTGAATATTTCCTTAGTCCTGGTCTACTGGCTCTGTCTATCCCTTTAATAGCTGAAACTTTTGTTTCAGGATGATATTTTAAGGCAATTTTTATTGTTCCCTGAGGTCCCTCCTCCATGAATTTATAATTCAGGATATATCCTTTATCAAAAAGAATTTTGGTCATATTCTTTTTCAAGTTAGAAGAAGGAATCTCAACCACTTTGTGATTCGCCATAACAGCGTTTCGTAATCTTGTTAAATAATCTGCAATAGGATCTGTCATCTCTTTATTGTTTAAACCTTTTTTACCAACTTGCTTTTTTTACTCCCGGAATCAAACCTGCAGAAGCCATTTCACGGAAAGTAATTCTACTAATTCCAAACTGTCTCATATAACCTTTAGGTCTGCCTGTAATTTTACAGCGGTTATGCATTCTGATGGGGTTAGAATTCTTGGGAAGTCTGCTGAGTCCAACGTAATCACCTTCTGCTTTTAACTTTGCTCTTTTTTCAGCGTATTTCTCTACTAACATTGCGCGCTTAACTTCACGAGCTTTCATTGATTCTTTTGCCATACCAGTATATTTTATTTTTTAAATGGTAATCCAAATTCTTTTAATAATGCAAATGCTTCTTCATCGGTGTTAGCGGTAGTAACTAAAGTCACTTCCATTCCCATAATCTTATTGATCTTATCAATTTCTATTTCAGGAAAAATAATTTGTTCCGAAATACCAAGTGAATAATTTCCGCGGCCGTCAAACTTACTAGTGACTCCGTTGAAATCACGAATTCGGGGTAGAGTTACATTGATGAGCCTTTCTAAAAATTCGTACATTTTTTCGCGACGAAGAGTGACTCTTGTTCCAATAGGCATACCCTTTCTGAGTTTGAAATTGGATATGTCCTTGGCTGAATTAGTCTGAACCGCTTTTTGTCCGGAAATAAGTGTTAATTCTTCCTGTGCCACATCGATAAGTTTCTTATCGGCAACAGCCTCACCAACACCCTCATTCAATACAATCTTTGTCAGATGAGGTGCCTGCATAACAGATGTATAGCTGAATTTTTTTATCAGCGCGGGTACAATTTCTTCTTTATACTTGGTTTGCAAGTTAGGAATATAGTCCATTACTTAATCTCCTCCCCTGATTTTTTAGATATTCTAACTAATTTGTTTTTCTCATTAAGCTTTCTGCTAATTTTCGTAGGTTCTCCGCTTGAAGGATCAACAAGATTCAGATTTGAAATATGAACGGCAGCCTCTTGCTTTGTAATTCCACCTTGTGGGTTCTGAGCATTAGGCTTTGTGGCCTTGGAAATCATATTTACTCCTTCAACAATAGCTCTGTTTTTATTTCTGAGTACTTCCAATACACGACCTTGCTGACCTTTGTATTCGCCGGTGTTGACAAATACCTGGTCACCTTTCTTAATATGTAATTTTTTTTGCATCCTTAATAATTTTTGATATTACAATACCTCAGGAGCTAATGAAACAATTTTCATATAGCTATCACGAAGTTCTCTTGCTACGGGCCCAAAAATCCTAGTTCCACGCATTTCATCTGTAGCACTTAAAAGAACAACCGCATTGTCATCAAATCTAATATAACTTCCATCCTGACGACGAACTTCTTTTTTTGTTCTGACAATTACCGCAGTACTTACTGTACCTTTCTTGACTTCACCTGAAGGTACCGCAGATTTAACAGTAACTACAATTTTATCGCCTAAGGATGCGTAACGCCTACGTGTTCCACCAAGAACACGAATACAAAGTACTTCTTTTGCACCAGAATTATCGGCTACTAATAGTCTACTTTCTTGCTGTATCATTATTACTTAGCTCTTTCTAAAATTTCTACTAATCTCCAATTCTTATTTTTGCTCAA
>JAGLSB010000429.1 GCA_023135955.1 Bacteroidales bacterium
ATGCCATTGTTAATTATATGGAAGGTAACTATGATAAAAGCAGTAAATTATGCAGAGAATCACTTGCTTCTCAGGTCCCGGATCCCAAAATTCATTTTCTTTATGGATTAAATCTTATTCAAATGGACTCATTACAAAAAGCCATTCAGCAGTTTAATATTACCAGCTCATTTCCCCTTGAAAAGGATAGCAACTTATACCTTTCTGTATATTGGCACGAAAGTCTTTGCTACCTCGCCATGTCGCGACCTGATTCTGCCTTGCTCAGTCTGGATATGATAAATGATGTTGAAAAGGGTAGGGTGCAGGGGATTGATGTGGAGGGGGTGATTGAGGGGATTAATAGGTTGAGGGGGGAATAGAATTTGTTGGAAGGGAATATTTTGGCTTTTGGTTGAGATTTGTCTAGTTAGATTGGAGTTTACATTTCAAGTACTACTTTCGTCTTGAATCCTAATGGGTAACTTTTTCTTTTTTCTCATATCAACAAGTTTATAAATTTTCTAAATATTCTTGTTGTCTAATTTTTTGGGGCTAATTTATCTCCTGCCTGGATACTGGTCTTAAACCAAATTCATTTATATTGTATCTTTAGGGGTAGATGGAAGAAGGCTTACTAATATGATGGTTCAGATAGTACATAAATATCTTCGTCTGTTCCAATAGGAAAACCCTCTATCTTTTTTAGTTCTTTGAGTTTTTCGGTAAGGTCTTTTTTGTAATCTATATTTTTATCCATTTTTACCTCCTTTTTGTATTCTTTTAATGCCTTCTTCCAATGCTTTAATTTCTATTGCATCTTCAATATCAATTTGCTTCTGTCGGTATTTCTCGTATTCGCTTTCTGCTAATTCTTTGGCAATTTTAGCAGATATTTTTCCTGCTTGCTTCAATATTTCACGGTCGTTTAATGTTAAAAAATCGTGTAGTTTTTTAATCCAGTCCGCCATATACATTGGCTTGCGTTGGCGTGCCTGTAATTCTGCAAAAGAGAGATATTGGTCAACAATTAGGTTTAAATCTTTTAGTTCGTCTTCGGCAAGATAATTTTTAGCAATGGAAACATCTGCTTTTCTTATTTTTCCTTGTGGCGAATTCTTCCACGAAGTCAAACCCATATTTTCTTTATGGGCATTGGCTCTGTTATAAATAATTTCGGCTGCTGTATGCTTATGAATAGCCCAATGCATCATATTTTGCACCTTCTTAAAAAAGTCGGTACTTATTGGGTTGTCTTTATCGAAATCGTAAGCTGTGGTATAAATTTCTTTAATTTTTGCGTAAAATATTTTCTCGGAGCTTCGTATATCTCTAATTCTCTCAAAAAGCTCTTCAAAATATTGGTTGGTTAAGCCTGTTTCTTTTAGTCGTTCATCATCAAGCACAAAACCTTTAATAATAAATTCTTTTAATTGTTGTGTAGCCCAAATACGAAACTGAGTACCTCTGTGCGATTTCACACGGTAACCTACTGATATGATTACATCAAGATTATAAAGAGAAATACTTCTCTTAACCTGCCTTTTTCCTTCGGTTTGAACTGTCAAGTATTCCTTGACAGTTGAAAATTCGTCTAATTCTCCTTCGGAAAAAATATTTCCGATATGCAAACTAATATTTTGTTTTGTCGTCTGAAACAGTTCAATCATCTGCATTTGCGAAAGCCAAACAGTTTCGTCTTCTAAGCGAACTTCTATTTTTGATTTTCCATCTTCGGAAGAGTAAAACAATAATTCCGATTTTGTATTTTTGTTTTCCATAGATTAGTCTATTTTAAATCGGGTTTCATCTCCTTTTTGTTTTTCCAATTCGTTTGGCACATCAAAAAACGATTTTCGTATTTGCTCAAAAGTTAATGTCATTTTATTAAATTAGAAAAATATATCTAATAATGAAGTGAGTTTTAATTAACTATTTAATATACTCTAAAACCTTATTCCATCCAAAAGCAGGTATCTGCCTCTTTCTTATAGGCGTCTTGAGCGAAGACGTCTTTGGTGCCGCAATCTTTTTTGAAACTGGAGGCCCTTGCCTTTTTTCTTTCACCTTAAATGCACGCATCGGCGAATCTTTAATGCTCAAATCCTTCAGGGAATCCTCTTCCGATTCTGTAACCAAATATTTTTCATCATAAAGAAGCTCTCCAATCTCCACCAGCAATGCATCCAGCTTGTCGTTTTCCATGTCATCCCTTACCAATAATAAAAAGGTGTAGACGCGTTTTAGTATATTAATACTTGATATGCTTTTATTAAAAATTGAGTAGTCGGGTCTCGTATAATAATACTTCCCAAAACTATTTTTAATTGGGGCATTAAAGCCTAAAATACTACTTCTCAAAATCCTTATATCCTCCTGAATTGTACGTTTTGAGATAATCTTATATACACCTCTCGTTTCCCCGATATACTCTGAACAATGTTCAACAAGCTCCGAAAGGGCATACTTTCTGCCTGTACCAAGGAGCCGGTCGATGGTTTTATAACGGATGAGTGCATTGAGATTCGCCGGCATGAATTTTATTTTTCAAATGCAGAAAGACTGCATTGTGTTCAGTTTAATTTGCACTTGAAGATAATAAATAAAAATTTAAGACATGAAAATAAGAGAACTAAAACAGTACCAATTTTTAAATACTACAATCGTTGAGTTTGAAACGATGATATGTCTGTTCTTAATGTATATCCTGCCGGATATTATATTGAAAAAGGATTGGCTCTCTACATTAGGTTGTAGGAAAGAATCAATATACGACCCTTTTACGGAGCCTGTAAAAAGGTTGTAAAGTTTCCATAAGTCAATAAGAAAATCAGAGGGCAGAATTGTCCACACATTTGAGAATGTTTCACCTTTAATCAATGGTGGCTTAACTCGTAGCTTTCGTCCTATACGGATGAAGTTAAAGAAAGGAGGAAGTTTTCTTCAATTCGATTGTATTATGAGCCGCAAGTCCAAGGTGCGAATCACACATGAGTTGCGTAAGTTGAATTTTCATAATATGACACAGCGAACTATTCAGGATTTGGCAATATTGTTAAATCCAAAAATACGGGGCTGGATAAATTATTATGGAAAAATCAACCGCAGGAGTATGCAGCCCGTCTTTTACTACCTGCATCATCGATTGATAAAATGGATACTTAACAAATACAAACGTTTCAAACGAAGCAAAGTTAAAGCTGTTAGATGGTTGAGATGGGTGTGTAATTCGTATCCGAATTTATTTTATCATTGGACTTTAGGTTATCAATTAACCTAAGTTATTGACTGCATAATAAGAGCCGTATGAATTGAGAGGTTCACGTACGGTTCTGTGAGAGGTTTAGGGGTGAGATTCCCCTTTACCTACTCGACTAGAAGTAAATTTTAGTATCCAAAGAAATTTATACCAAAGGAATTGTTAAGATAGTCATTAGGGGTGAATGAAAATTCAATAGAAATTTCATTATCCTTACCGACTGACGCATAATCAAATTGGGACTGAAAAGATATTCTTTCTAATTCTTCTTCATGTTTCTCAATAAATGTTTTATAATAAATAGGATTAAAATAAACATTTTCTGTATGGGCAGCAACTAACATTGTGATATCAGATTTCAATTTATTTCTTTTTCTTAATTGATTTCCAAGATCAGAATAAAGATTTGCATCTTGTTTGAAGTAGCTAATGAGAAAGTATGTTTTATTATTAGTTGGAAATAGAGTCACATAAATATCTTCCATCCTATCTTCTGAATGATTAATAGCATTTCCATTAAAATCAAAATCTAGATAAAATGAAGATGAAACAGCAATTGGGTACATTGCAGGTAATTCAAATACCTCTGTTTTGATTACAGAATATTCCTTACTCAATATAGCTGAATCAAACAGTTTTTTATTTTTCTTAATATCATTAATAGATTGTTCTCCATAATCTATCCAATAGGTACTTTCTTCTTTTTTATGAGAGGATATTACAAATCCTCTGTATGCAAATAGAAAATGTTGTTCTTCCGTTCCTTTATATGGAGATATTTCGATAGGATTGAAAATTGAGTCATGAATGTTACAAAAACCCCAAAAAATTGAAGCATGGTTCTTACCATACTCCTTTCCTTCAAATTCTGCTTTATCTAATGTATAACCCATTACATGGCCATTCTCCACTATTCTGCTCAAAATACCATTATTTTGTATTGAATGAGCGGCACTAATAATTATTTTCCCCGAAGAATTAATTCTACATGTCTCTAAACTCGCTTCTGGATGCCAGCATTTTTTATTTGATTCAATTGAACGTCTTTGTAGTTCTCTAGTAATCACAATTTGGTCATTCTCAGAAATATCAGAAAGTCCAAATTTGTCAAAAAGTGCAAAGTCAGAAGGTTTTCTTTCAGCAATATCAGGTAACTTTGAAATTAATTTTATTATCTCTTCAAAATTTTCGAGATTAATTCCACCTTTACGAAAATCCCGCAAAACCTCAAAGTATTTATCATGTTTTATTTGAGGACTATTAATTATGTTTAAGTAGTTTGTCATATTTTAATTCAACCTTATACTGTTATTACTTGCATTTAGCAGAATTTCCAAGAAACTATATAATAAATTCCTGTAGTAATTATATATTAGATAATTGAACTAAATTTAGGTTATTATTGGAAATGCTTCCTTCTGTATATTCCTCCTCCAAAGTAATTTGAGCGGACAAAAGTGTAATGTTCAGGGTGGTAATAAAGATTAATGTAAGTTTTTTCATGCTAGTGTGCTTTAGTTTTAAATAAGAAAAACAGTGTTTTTTGAAAATCCTGAATTGTTGTGATCTGAGTCAAAGAGTATACTTATTTCTATCTATTGTTAATGTTTCGAGGAACTTAATTGCTGGCAACGGCAGTTTGTCTAAAAACCTCCGTTTCTGGTTTATTTTATCTTAAAATTAGCTGTTTTAACGGCATTTCAAAAATAATTATCTGATTTTCAATACAGGATTTGAATATCCTAGATTCAATTTATGCTTTGATATTGTTCTGCTCTTTGCTTGTTAAGTTCAATAAGTTCTAATGTCATTATTGTAAGGACGACTGGTAAATGTGGAAGTAATACCCAGAATTCGTTCTCCAACATTCATAAAAGGCAGGGGCCCTCCTGTTTTCCGAAAAAGAC
>JAGLSB010000043.1 GCA_023135955.1 Bacteroidales bacterium
TATTTATGAATAATGCAGGCTAGAACTACTTAACAATAAAAGTTTCAAAGAGAGAAGTGAAAGAATTGGAAATCAATTGGGAAAAGAAGATTACAAAGAAGAATTGTATAAAGCAATAATCGGATAACTGGCTACAGCGGGTATATGCAACATTTAAACTCGGAGTTTAGTATGAAACAAGAATATATATATAAGATTCTACGGATTTAAAATGAATAAGGGAAAGTTTTTCATTTTTTATCTAGTATTTTTTTAATTTACTTAGGAGGTTTTCTCTATTTCACATTTTTCCCTATAAATCTCGACTCAATTCCTAAATTTATAATCCTTACTAAACCTTCAAAATTTATACTCTCAAATCTCAATTTGCATTTCCTGGCCTTCTTAATTTATACCACCATTGAAGGGTGGTTTTTTTTGAATAGATTCACAAAGAAGCAGTTACAAATAATTAAAAATCTGAAATTAGAAATCGAAAATAAAAATAGAGACATCACAGATAGTATCAAATATGCAAAACGAATTCAAAACGCAGTTCTACCTTCAGACACACTTTTTGAAAAACATTTCCAAAACAGTTTTATCCTATATAAACCAAAGCAGGATTGGGCACATCAAAAACAGTAGGTAATTATTTAATATCTCTTGAGAATTATGGTTTTTTAAAGTCTTATAAAGTGGGAAAAGAAAAGCTGTACTTGATCATGAATTAATGAAAATATTAGAAGAGAATTAATGCACGAAAGCCCAACAACCATAACTGTTGCTTGTGTGATACGTAATTAATTTGTATTTTTACACGTAAAAACATAACCATGGATACAAAATTAACGCTTAATGTAGATGAGGAAATCATTGAAAGGGCGAAAGAGTATGCTCGATCGAATAAGATAAGTTTATCAAGATTGATCGAATCCTATCTTGCATCACTCACTAGTAAAAGAAAATCAGAAATAAAGATCACTCCACTCGTTGAAAGCTTGAGTGGTGTAATTCAGATTCCTGAAGATTTTGATTATAAAAGTGAGTACGGTGATTATCTAAACGAGAAATACAAATGACAAGATTATATATTGACACAAATATTATAATTGACTTACTAGCGAAACGCCAACCATTTTACCAAAGTGCAGCGGATCTTTTTTCAATTGCAGATCAAAGGGAAGTAAAATTAAGTGTTTCATCACTGACATTTGCAAATACTAATTACATTCTTTCAAAACACAAATCTAGAATCCAGACAAAGGAGATTTTAAGAAAATTCAAAATCTTAGTGAGAGTTATAAAATTGGATGCCAAAATTGTAGAACTAGCTTTAAATGATAGTGATTTCTCTGATTTTGAGGATGCACTTCAATATTTTACAGCTCTAGAAAATAAGCAAGATATCCTGATTACAAGAAATCTAAAGGACTTTAAAAATGCAAAATTACCTGTAATGACAGCTGAGGAATATCTGACATCAATTCTTAAGAAATGAATTAAGGTCAGTGGCTAACACATATTATCGATTGGTTATTAAATTCAATTTTGACCATCAATTAGCTTTTGTTCGATTTATAGGGAAGGTATTATGCAACAATAGGATAGATCTAATAAACATCACCGACAAATAATTATTATGAAGAAAATAATTTTACTCACAACTTTTTCAATTTTATTTATTTTAATAAATGAGGTAAAAAGCTACGGGCAAGGTTCTCAACAGCAAGTCGTTGCTCTGAAACAATATAATGACAATACTACTAAATTGTTCAATGGAAATAATCTTGATGGCTGGTATTCCTTTCTCAAAAATCGTGGGCGAGATAACGATCCTAAGAATGTTTTTACGGTTGAAGATGGGATGGTCAGAATCTCTGGTGAAGAATGGGGCTGCATAACTACACTTGCTGAATATGAGAATTTCAAACTTGTTACTGAATTTAAATGGGGTGAATTAAGCTTTGAACCAAGATTAGACAAAGCCCGGGATTCTGGAATTCTACTACATTCTCAGGGAGAAGATGGTAGCAAAAATGGGACATGGATACATTCAATTGAGTGCCAGATAATTGAAGGGGGAACAGGTGATTTTATTGTTGTTGGAGATGGAAGTGATCAATTTCAGATTACAGGTACCGTCGCTATGGAAAAACAAGGATACTCGTATGTTTTTCAGCCGGATGGGATTCCTACTACAATTAATAGCGGCCATATCAACTGGTTCGACCACGATCCGGAATGGAAAGATATGTTTGGTTTTAGGGGTGAAAATGATATTGAGAAAACAGCTGGAAAGTGGAACAAACTAGAGTGCATTGCTGAGGACGATCAACTCACCATATTTCTTAATGGCATTTTAATAAATAAAGCGACAAATGTCAAACCGTCCAAAGGTCGTATCCAAATCCAATCAGAAGGTGCTGAAATATTTTTTAGGAAAATTGAATTGACACAATTATCCAAAAAATAGATTTTCTCCTAAGTGGCTAATCATTATGTACCTATGTTAGAATGCCAGACTAAAAATAGTGTATAGAATAATAGGATATTGAAATATAATATAAGGATTATATATTCTGACATATTTAAAATTCAAACAATTAAAAGTAGAAATAATGGAAAATAAAATGGGCAAAATAGGAGGTCTGATAATTGCAAGTGTCATTATTTGGGGAGCAGTAATTATAGGATGTGCATCTGCATTAAAAGGTACAGATTGCTATGATATAATACAAAATATATTAGTTGGAGGTGTATTATCACACATTATATTAATTTGGGGATCTATGGCATTACTTTTCAAGAAAATAGAAAATAACAAAGCTGAAGATGAAATGAATTAATGGGAGAATTAACAATTGAAATGCAAATAGAACGCCCAGAACCAATTATATCCGATGTTGATATACTTAAATATACAAAACGTCAGGATCCGCAGATTGCTATAGAGACTCTTATAGAGGGGAATTATGTTATAATTAAGGATTTTTACAGCACAGGGCTCTCACTATTAAGTGAGTTAAAGAAATACCTACAGAACTCAAATTCCAAACAGTCTTTTAAGGAACAACGTGACTTTCGATCGGTTTACAGGGAAATTTCTCATCGATTATTGCTACTAGTACAGGATAATAAATTAGTTGTAAGAAAAGCTCCCATGATTGGATGGCTGAATAAGCTCTATCCTGAATTGAATGAATTTTTGCTGCCTTTTCCACAGGTGCAAGGATTAAATAGCTCGTGGCAGTGGTACGAAAGAGGCATTTCAATTCCAGTCTTACATAAAAAAATCCACCCCTTTTTCGGAACCTATTTCCCTACCCGATTCGAACATTTGAAGCTTTTTGATAACTGGTTAAAACAATACCGGGGTTCAAAAGAGTTGGGAATAGATGTCGGAATAGGATGTGGCGTACTCACTTTTCAGATGATAAAACATGGTTTCAAAAAAGTTATAGGAACAGACTCTAATCCGAACGCAATTATTGGATTAACGGAAGATCTGACTGGCAATAATCTGAGTTCGAAAATAGGTCTTATCCATGGTGATTTATTTGCCAATTGCGATGAAAAAACTGAATTAATAGTCTTTAATCCACCCTGGCTCCCGGCTTCTCATAATATTGAAGGTCTGGATAAAGCCATTTATTATGATTCTGAACTATTCCCACGTTTTTTCACTGAAGCTAAGAATCATCTTACAGACAAAGGAAAGTTGATTTTATTATTTTCAAATCTGGCAAAAATCTCCGGTCTTACCGATAAACACCCTATTAAAAAAGAGTTAGCTGAAGGAGGCCGATTCAAAAAGGAATTATTCCTGGAAAAGAAGGCTGGCCCAGCTTCAAAAAAAACAAAAAGGGATCAGAATTGGCGCAATTCAGAGATGGTAGAATTATGGGTATTAAAAATAGCTGATACAAAATAAGTATTATCAGCTAAATGAACTCCCTAAATCAAAGTATATGATATTAGAGTTTTTAATTTCTTGTTTTTCGTCCCGAAGGGACAGCTTATTTCAGCCCAAGGCAACACCTTGGGTAAATTTGTAATGTTGTATTAATTCGCCCTGAAAGGGCAAATTAATTAAATCTCAATTATATCATAACCATAATCAAAATTATGTGGTCAGATTAATATGCCCTTTCAGGGCGCAAATATTTGGTGTGTTTATATACCCAAGGCGTTGCCTTGGGCTGAATTTATTTGGGCTTTCAGCCCGGACTTAAATTTGGATTTAATATTGATAAAAACAGTAAAAGGCTTGCTTTCACATATTTCAATTCAATGCGCTTTTTACATTTTAGTTTCAGTAATAGATTAAGAAATCAACAAATAATTCAAACCCTCTATATAACCCCTGTCATGCAGAAAATCCTGAATCTCTTCCCTGGCATCCATTTGCTTAATATAAGTGAGAATGAATATTTCTTTTGAAGAGGGAATTTCATTGTAATAAATCACTTTCTGCTCCAATTGACGGCTCCTTTTAATATCGATATAAAATTCTATTTCTATTCCATATTGTTTTAATAAAGCAGCTCTCCGGCGAGAAATCCTACTGGCTCCCCAAACCACTATTCGAGGATGAAAAGGATTATTTTTTTCAAGCCATTGAGCAAGGTACTTTGTTTTTATTCTGTAAAAGGATGAATCGCTATAAATTGATTGAGTGCGGGTGAGTCTGGTATCTGAGTCGTGCCAGTTCAGGACAACCTCATTTAACTTTTTAATTTTAACACCTTTGTTCAACCAACGCAACCACATTTCATAATCCTCAGGAAAGTCTCCATGTTTATACATTCCATACTTCTCTCCCACTTCTTTTCTCCACATGGTTGAAGGATTAACAATAGGAGATTCTATAAACTGACTATTAAGTATATCGCTATATGTTTGAACCGAATTTACCCAGTCAACATATCTTGCAAATCCTTTTGTATTCTCTGAATGACTTATATGCTTAACTTTTCCGCCAACAGCTCCATAATCCGGATTATCATCCAGAAAATCCGATTGTAATTTTAAGCGATCTTTGCTTGCAACATCATCAGCGTCCATCCTTGCAATATATTTACTCCTGGCAATATCTGATCCCGCATTAGAAGCAAACATAACTCCTTGTTTTTTTTCATTTATAAGAATAAAGCGCTTGTCTTTTTCAATCTGATGCTTAGCAATCTCAACACTCTTATCAGTAGAATTATTATTAATGAGAATGCATTCAAAATCTTTAAGAGTCTGATTTTCAATACTGTCCAAAGCCCTCTTAAGGCTTACATCTGCATTGAAAAAAGGAAGTATTACTGATACTTTTGGCATTTTATTCCTTAATAAATAATTTTTATCCGAAAGTAGGAAAAATCAATTGAATGAGTGTAGTTCAAAATTATTAGTTCGTGAAAAATAAGTATTTTTATTCAATGAATAAAATGAAACATTTAAATTTGGCGAAGTTAAATATTCATCAATTTTCATAAACATGAGAAGGTTAATACTAACTCATCTGATCATTTTACTTTCTCTAACTGCATTAGGTCAGTCGCTAAATACAATTTACTTTCTTCCAGGACAAGGCTCTGATGAAAGAATATTCGATTCTTTAAACTTTGACCCTTCCTTTAAATTAGAACATATTAAGTATCCTACTCCTGAAAAAGGAACAAACCTTAAACAATACGCCAAAATCATCTCAACACAAATCGACACAGGTGAAAACTTTATTTTGGTAGGTGTTTCATTTGGAGGAATGATTAGCTCTGAGTTAATCGAAATCCTAAATCCCGAGAAAGTTTTAATTATCTCCAGCGCTAAAAACAGAACTGAACTACCCTTCCGATACAAGTTTCAAAAATCTATACCTCTATATAAGATTATGCCAGGAAAAGTTTTACTGTTTGGAGCCAAATTATTACAACCAATTGTGGAACCTGACAGAGACTATGATAAAGAAACATTTAAAAGTATGTTGGGTGATAAAGATCCAAAATATATGAAGAGAACCATAGATATGATTATTACATGGGAAAGAATGTCAAATTCAGATAACATTGTCCATATTCATGGAGATAATGATCATACTCTACCAATTAGAAAAGTAAATCCTAATTATATTATTCCACAAGGCTCACATATGATGACTTTAACCCGTGCTGAAGAAATTAGTCAGATTTTAAATAAAGAAATTGAGGGGATGAAAGAATGAATCCTTCTATACAAAGCTGATCTGAACTTTCTTCTTGTCCAATTTCCTCTTAAGATTCAAAACGTAGAGAAATTCACTTTCTTTTTGTAATGATTGAGATTTAATAACTAAATCCTCCGATTTGAATTGTTGAGGTTCTTCAGTTTTAATTTTTATAGTAAATTCTCCCTTAGATATTTTTCCCGGCATCTTATCAGTTTCAGTAAAATCAAGCTCAATCAGATCTTCTTTCAAACTAAGTAATGTCAGGGAATGATGTCCAAGCTGATGCTGGAAAGCAATAGAATCAGGAGCCAGCATCATATCTGCTTTTTCATTATAAGGTTTCAGGTACTCTACCCATCTCTTAACTACCTCATGGTTTCTTTCCGGATCGGGATGAAGCATATTAGGCCAATGCAATCCGTAAGTAGGTCCGGAACGTACAGCAGAAGGATCTGCCGGGAAAATATCCCATGGAAATTCATCATCCCCCCTGTCAATAGTCATAACACTTGAATCAAACCCAAAGTATTCATGTTGTATTCTTTCCTTATTATAAATGGATGAAAATGGGGTATTGATGTAGTTTACACCATATTTCCCAAGTATTTCTGCCAGACTAATGTCCCTGCCTTCTGACGCGCCGAAGGAATGTCGAAATGCAGCTGGTACAAATGATTTGGGCAATGGGCCTAAATTATTCTGGATCATAATTTTTTCAAAGTATTCCAGATGAAGTTCTATCTGGTCCTGGGGCCGCATCTGCCCCTTTGAATCGGTCCATTCTGCCCTTGTAAAACTTCCATCTTCCCAGTACTCATGTCCGACACCATGAATTGTAATTTCGAAATTATTGTGATTATTCCTGATGATTTCTGCGGCTTCCTCAAGCCAGTGCCCCACCCAGCGTGAGTTATCCCAGTTCTTCCCCATCCATGTACTTGTTGGTAACTGCTTGAGGGTGTTTTCTTTATCCCATTCACATACTACAAATGCCGCCTGTGGTCTTATGCCAAGGCTACTACCAAGATCAACAATGGCCTGATAATCTGACGGTACATGATTCCGGTTAATACCTGTGCGATATGGCTCCTGTCTCTTGCTTCCATCTTCACCCGACCACCATCCCACATCATCAATAACAACCTGAACAGGCATAGGAATAAATACTTTTACATTTCCTAGTGTCTTATTCTGTCTTACACAAGAACTAAGTAGAGGGATATTACCGCCAAGTACTGCAATTCCTGAAGCAGTCCTGACTGAATTCTTTAAAAAACTACGCCGGGAAATTTTCACCATATTTTTTACCTCTGTGTTTTTAAGGACTTAGTATTTAAACAAGTATACTTTAGATTTTTATAAATACTTTGTTTTTATATAGCCAATAGCAAAGATACCAAAGTGCAGCCCATACCCCTATACTAGTAATAACTTTAACTGTTAATTCACCTCCCCAGAAGAAAAATAAATTACTGAATGGCTGGATTAGTTTACCAATCCAACCGGCACCTCCAAGATGGAAAAACATGTAAATAAAAATACTGTTCATCCCAACTATAATAAATGGTCTGGATCCTTTTATAAATAACTTCTTTACGTCTATGAGCCAATAGCAAAAAGCAAGGGCAAGGATGGTCCATCCACCACTGGCAAATACAAATGAAGATGTGGCAATCTTTTTGATAATCGGAGTTATATTCAACAAATCCAATGAATATCCTAAAACCAAAGCTGATACTCCTGCAATTATAAGAATCTGTATCTTCTTTACCTGAGATTTGTCACTCATCAGCAATTTACCACATAGAACACCCCATACTGTATGTGCTGTTGTTGATACAAAATTTAATGTTGCCCACTCGCTCGAATTCACTACTCCCTCAATTTTATTATTAAACCATGCTCCAAGATTTTCATATATTACCCATGGATTATTAAATCCTTCCACAGGAAAAAACCGATATGCAAGATCTATAAAAAGAAGAATTCCAAGAGTAAAGATGAGCTGAAATCTAAAGCTTTTATTCAGAATTAGAAATCCTACCAGATAAGTAACAGAAAGTTGTGCGAGAACATTCTGAAATCGTAAAACAAATACTCCAGCAGATGTAAAGTATAATGACCATCCGAAAAACAGTAACAAGAAAGAACGTTTTAAGGCATGGGAAAGAATATTCTTTTTGCTGTCTCCTTTTCTTAACCTGTTTGCAACTGCAAAAGGAATTGAAACTCCAACAATAAACATAAAGAAGGGCTGTATTAAATCCCAGAAATGCAAGCCATGCCATTCATGGTGATGTAGTTGATTACCAATGAAATGTACTACATTACCGTTCATTTCAAGAAGATGTTTATAAAGCCTGGCGGACTCTCCAGCTAATAAAAACATTGTAAGGCCACGAAAAAAATCTACTGACGTAACTCTGCCTGGAAGAACGGAGCTTACAGATTCGGAAGATGTACTCATAGTTTTGTTTATTAAGTTTATTGTATGCAATACAAAAAGGATAGACAAATCCTTTTCATTGATTCAGAGGCTTAAATTAGTAAAATATTCTTAAATATTTAAAGAAACTAAAACGACAGTAAAGAATCCACAACAAATTCTTACTGAACAGAAAAATACACACTGTTGCCCCCTATAGGTGATTTTATTCTTATCAGGTATTTTACATTACTTGATGAATTAAACTTCTTATAAAGAAGTAACATAAATTAGAAAACTTGAAGGTGAAAATCGATTACTTGACTGGATCAAATAAAATTTTAACTATTTTCGCTTCCTCAACCAGTCAATTAATGTTCATCAAGATTCTTAAGCGAACCATTATTTATTTATCATTTTTCCTCAGTGCTAACATTTCTGCACAAAGCTCTGGTGGTATAACAGCATGTATCGTGGATTCTATTAGTGGTGAATATATTGAGTTTGCAACAGTAGGACTTTATAATTCTGATACAGAGGATCCCATTCTTGGAACCATTACAGATGCAAACGGTATTTTCATTCTAAATAACATTCCACCAGGAATATATGATCTAAAATGTTTACACATAAGTCTGAGTCCAATCCAAATTTCAGATATCATAGTACAGAATAAAACCGTAAATCTTGGAATAATTAAGATGTCTGTAAAATCTACGAAGCTTTCAGAAGTTGAAATCACAGCAGACAACCCTCATTTTGTAAATACACTAGGCAAGAAAGTCCTGAATGTTGATAAAGACTTATCGAGTCAGGGAGGTACCGTTGTTGACCTATTAGAAAATTTCCCTTCTATTAGTATAGATATAGATAATGGAGTTGAATTAAGAGGTGCAAAGCCAACAATTTTAATTGATGGAGTCCAAACGGATCTGGCTGATTTTCTGGATCAAATTCCTGCTAATGCCATCGAAAGTATTGAAGTAATGACAAACCCTTCTGTTAAATATGAGGCAAAGGATGGTGCAGGTGTAATTAATATTAAAATGAAGCGGCAGAATAAAAAAGGTGTAACAGGAAGAGCAAGTTTTGGACTCGATCAAAAATTTAACACAGATGCAGCTTTTAATATTAGCTATATGTACAAGGGCATAAGTACATATGTAAATTATTCCAATAAATATTCTACAACCACCAGTAAAAATATTGTCAATAAAAAAGTCTTAAAAGATCCGCCATACATTATAGATCAAGTGGATTGTGGAGAGAAGAACAGCCTTTCTCAGAACATCAGACTGGGCGGGAATATCAAATTAAAAAAAAGTCTGTTTTCCTTAGGTTTAATAATTCAAAATTCTCCCATTGAGGATTTTAGTGAATATATAAATAATAAAACGGACATTGAAGGTTCGGCTCTTAACTTTACTAATTTATTTAAAGAAGATAATTATATAAGGAACCTGTATAGGTTAAACCTAAAAAGCAATATTGATCTCAAAGATGAGAACCAAAATCTGGAATTTATTATCCTAAGTAGCAAATCTGACCTTTTCCGTGATTATAAAAAAGACCTTTTCAGTTTTTTGCCAGATTCCACTGAATACAGGAATCCCAAATTTGATCTAACAAAGACAGATGACATAGTAAAAACTCATTCAATACAGGGCGATTATACCCGGAGTTTGGGTCCTAAGTTAAATTTTGAAGCTGGTTTTAAAAGTCAGATCAGAGATGTTAACCTGATCTCTGATTTTTTCGATGGTGGAGAGACAGAGGGTCATTGGGTACTTGATAGCATAAAAAGCAATGAATTTCAGTTCAACGATTTTCAACAGGATGTATATGCTGTTTTTAATGGTAAAATTGGAAATGTTTTATGGACAGCCGGCACGAGATTAGAATATGTCATCTCAAATTCAATAACTCCCGGGTTGGATCATGAAGATTATTCTCAAGAATATATTGATTTCATCCCAGGAGTTCAGATAGGAAGGGAATTAAGCGAAAAGCAGGAAATACAGTTTTCATACAGTTTGCGAACAAATCTGCCTTCTTATAAAAGACTTAATCCTTATGTCGTATCCTCTAATCCATATTACTTAAGGTATGGGAATCCCTTTCTTATTCCGGAAAGAATTCATTCTTTTGAACTAGAGCACATATTAAAATATAATTCTCATAATTTTAGTTCCTCCATTTTTTTCAGGAAAACAAATGAAATAATTGGTCGTGTTATTGAAATTGATAATGAAGGTGTTACTCATTCTACATCAAGAAATATTTCAGATGGCATGTATTTGGGAATGGAATTTAATTCATCGATAAAGCTTAGTGAAAAATTAAAACTAAAGCCAGGTATTACAGGATTTCAGAGTAGCATAAATCATAATAATCTCATCAGTCAGAGTAATCGTAAAAAAAAGTCATGGCATTCAAAGATTGTACTCGATTATAATATATTTAATAATATAAGAATCCAATTGGATGGAAGTTATCATTCACCAATAATTATTTGGGATGGGCAGAAATACGAATATTATTATGCAAATCTGGGCATTCAGGCAAGTGTACTTAAAAAAAGAGGAAATATAAACATCACAATTACAGATATCTTCGATACTTATTCTTCAGAAAAACTAACTACAAATCAAAACGACTTCACAACT
>JAGLSB010000430.1 GCA_023135955.1 Bacteroidales bacterium
ATAAATGGATTCTCCGTTTATTTCAAGCCATTCACCAATGGCGCGTAGGCTGTTTACCTGTGAAGGAGGAATGGTACCATCGGGACGAGGTCCCACATTCAGCAAATATACTCCTCCATTACCAACAATCCTGCATAGACTGTAGATGAAATCAGTGTATTCCTCTGAGCGATCCATTTCCCCTCCATAAGATGTATATCCCCAACCATTTTGGGTTACAGACTCATGGGTTTGCCATGGTATTTTTAAATCAGGTAGCCATGCAGCTGTGCTCACACTGGGTGTCTTGCCATTATCTATGGAAACATCAAAGTGTCCATATCCATTTCCCAGT
The DNA here is from genome assembly GCA_023135955.1 of Bacteroidales bacterium. Taxonomy (GTDB): domain Bacteria; phylum Bacteroidota; class Bacteroidia; order Bacteroidales; genus JAGLSB01. The sequence continues at coordinate 335 of JAGLSB010000430.1, forward strand.
CGTGAATTTACAAGAGCAGCCGGCTGATTTTCTTTTACAATATCCATCATTAATCTACACTTATCATCATCCATTTGAGCAGGTGTATCGAACCAAATCATAAAGATATCTCCGTAATTGCTGCATAATTCTTTTACCTGCATTACGGCCTTTTCATTGAAGTATGTATCAAATTTATCCTGAGGTTTTGTGACGCCCTCGAAATCCCAATGATTACCAACACCGCCTTCTTCGTGCCAATCCTGGCTCTGGGAATAGTAAAAACCCAGATTCATATCTCTTTGGGAACATTCCAGCGATAGCTCCTGAAGAATATCCCTGCCGAAACCTGCAAAATCAACCAGGTTGTAAGGATGGGCTGAATTATACATTGCAAATCCATCGTGATGTTTTGCAGTAACTACAATAAATTTCATGCCTGCATTCTCCGCAATATCAACCCAATCTTTTGCACTAAAATTTTCCGGCATAAATTTCCCGGCTGCTTGTTTTTCATATTCCTTTACAGGAATAAAACCTCTTCTCATAATCCATTCAGCTGAAACTTCTTTTCCGTCCCAAACACCTTCCAGCTGGGCATAAGGACCGAAATGTACAAAAAGACCAAACTTATCCTCGTAAAGCTTTTTCATATTCGCCCTTATTTCGCCAGTATAAGCCGATGGATCTGTCTTCCCAAAATCAACTTCTCCAGAAGTATTCGTTATATAATCAATATTGCTGGATTGCTGATTTTTCTGTCCACAGCCTTGCAAAAGAAAAGAAACCAGGATAAATGTAAATATTAATGTTTTTATGTTTCTATCCATATTCCTACAATTTTTCTATGTATAAATAGTATGCAGGATGTACCCTTTTATCCTTATCTATCAGCTGGGCTTCCATATCATATTTTCCCGCCGGAATCCAAGCCGTAACAGTTACTTCCGCCTGTCCGGCTTCGATTTTTATTGTTTTTGCAATATCCGCAACATACAAATAGGCTTGAACGAAATCCGCTTTAACACTAGCTGGCATGAGCCTGTCCAATCGTGCTTCTTTTTCCTGTTCCGGAAAAGTTTCATTAATGGCAAGGCCACTTTCCCTTGGGAACCTTCGCAGTGTAATAGTATACTCCCCGTCCTGAATAAATTCTATTTTCCACTTTCCAGTAGCCTGGGATGCGCTTGCAGCACCATACTGATGCCAGGCATGTCCATACTTCCCGGTAAGCATATCATGTGCAGAGATACGACTGGGATTTTCATGGGGCGAACCCACTTTTATGTATGCATACCTTTCATTTACCCCTTCATCCATAAACGATTGCCACCATTTCTCATAACCTGCAGCCAGTTTTTCCGCTACTTCAGGATGCTGGTTGATGATATTGTTCTTCTGGCTACGATCATCATTCATATTGTATAACTCGCTGCCGTTAATAAGTCGCCAATTAGCATCCATCACAGAGTATTTCCTGTATTTCACCAGGTTTTGAAGCCTTTGAGTGTCTATGTAAAGTATCCTGTCCGGCCAATTGGTCATTGAATTTTCAAGCAAAGGAACTGCACTTATCCCATCCAGTGGTTTGACAGGATTAAAATCAAAATCTAAAAGATCGACAAAGGTTGGCAGCAGGTCATAATGTGCCACTAACTGGTCGATATCCCTTCCTCCGTCAATACCTCTTTCGGGCCAGCGAATAAAGAATGGAACACGATGGCCACCTTCGTACTCACTTCCTTTCCCTCCTCTTAATCCGGCATCATATATTTGGTGTCCCCCGGCAGTTCCGTTATCAGTCATAAAAATAAGAATGGTATTCTTGGTTAGATTCAATGCATCCAGTTTCTCCTGTAATAGTTTGAAATTATCATCGATATTTGTGATCATTCCATAAAAACGCTTAAAGCGCTCCGGGAGTTCTTCCACATCCTTATACATCTCATAATATTCCTCAGGCAGATTGAGTGGTGCATGGGGAGCATTGGTGGAGATGTAGCAGAAGAAGGGATGATCCTTGTTTTCCTCAATAAAATTCAGTGCTTCAGAGAAGAAAACATCTGTGCAATACCCTTCGTAAGCTTCAGTCTCCCCGTTGTGCCAATAGGTGTCATCAAAATAATCGTTTCCCCAGTAATCCGGGCCCTGAGTAATACCTCCTCCTCCATGTCTTACCACC
>JAGLSB010000431.1 GCA_023135955.1 Bacteroidales bacterium
ACCTTAGATATTAACCTTCTTAATAGAATAAAAAAGCCAGAGCAATATATTATTGACACCTTAGTCATTTCTTCAATTTTCAATGGTTTCTTTAGTGTTATTGACAATTCCCTGATTAAGGAACTTACTGAAAATCAATATTATGAAATAAGAGGGGATACCTTAGACAATTTTCTTGAAGCACTAAATATTGAAAGTGTGAATTATCTTTGCGATGAATTTAATACCTCCCAGATTGTTTCATTGGAATATTATGGTCTGAGCTTATATTTAGATAGATATGTTAGCAGTAATTATAATGCTGTTACGCGTTTAGATATGGAAAGAATACTTGGTTGGAGAATTTATCAACCCGATGTAGGCATGATCTTTAAAGATTTTAGTAAAGATACTTTATGTTGGTATGGAATAGGTGATGATTTTGAATTTTCTGACAATAATTTACCAGAGCTTGTTGACATATTGAGAGAGGCTTATTGGTATGGAGGTGAATCCTTTGCAAAAAAAATGTCTCCATATTGGGAAGAAGTTCAAAGAACATATTTTAAACTTAATAAAACGATTAAAACAGATGGTTCTTTGGATGAGGACTTTCTGAAATTACTTACAAGTAGTAATAATAATCTATTGAGATTTAAAGCATTTTTTAATCTTGCGGTTGTCTATGAAAAGAATGGAAATTATGAAGAAGCCATTGAAGCACTTGGAAAAGCAGAAAAATTAAAACCTAAAAGAGAAATCGTGGAACTTTATAAAGTAAAGCTGGAAGAAAGTCTTAAGAGGAATGAAAGGGTGCTGAAGCAGATTGAATAGGAAGTAGTGAGTGTTTAGTGGTAAGTGGTAAAAAGTAAGAAACGAAATTATTGAGATAGACGAGCATCCCACCCTTTAAGGGGGATTGAGGGGGGTAGAGGAGTGAGAAGTGAGGAAGTGTTGAGTGGAAAAAAAGTGAATATTAAGAATATAAAAATTATTTAAATAAAATGACAAATACCTATTTCTATATAATACTTGGAATTTTAACAGGCGGATTCATACTTGAAAGATGGCTTGCATGGCTAAATATGAAGAATATTAAAGCAACTGTTCCTGAAGAACTAAAAGATGTATATGAACCTGAGCGCTACGAAAAGTCACAAGAATACAAAAGAGTAAACTCAAAATTTTCAATAATAACAAGCAGTTTTAGTCTTATGCTTATCCTGGCGATGTTCCTATTGGGTGGATTTGCAATTCTGAATGATTATTCTTTTTCAATAACCGGAATATATATTCTTACTGCATTATTCTTTTTCGGCATTCTTTCCTTCGGTTCCGATATTCTATCAATGCCTTTTGATGTTTACGATACATTTGTTATTGAAGAGAAATTTGGCTTTAATAAAACAACTCCAAAAACCTATATTCTCGATAAAATTAAAGGATGGATATTAGGAGCTATAATAGGAGGGGGGATATTCGCAATCATTATTTGGTTCTATCAATTAACAGGTGCAAATTTCTGGATATGGGCCTGGTTATTAGTTGCAGTTTTTACTCTTTTCATGACCATGTTCTATTCAAACCTTATTGTACCTTTATTTAATAAGCAAACACCTCTTAAAGATGGTGAATTGAGGACTGCAATTGAAGATTTTAGTAAAAAAACAGGGTTCAAATTAAATAATATCTATGTTATTGATGGATCAAAACGTTCAACCAAAGCAAATGCATATTTCACCGGACTTGGAGCAAAAAAGCGAATAGTGCTTTATGATACATTAATCAATGACCATGATAATGATGAGCTTGTTGCAGTGCTAGCTCATGAAATAGGACATTATAAAAAGAAACATAGTCTTACTGGAACTGTTTTATCTATATTACAGATAGGGATAACACTTTTCCTATTTTCATTGTTTTTGAATAACCCTGCACTATCTGAGTCGATGGGTGTATCAGAACCAAATTTTCATATATCTATGTTAGCATTTGGTATTCTTTATACACCAATATCCATGATAATTGGCTATTTATTTAATATTTTCAGCAGACGAAATGAATTTCAGGCAGATCGTTTTGCTGCAGAACATCATGATGCTAAATTCTTAATTTCAGCTTTAAAGAAATTAACATCAAAAAATCTTAGTAACCTGACACCGCATCCTGTTTATGTTAAGTTTTACTATTCTCATCCTCCGTTATTGGAGAGGGTGAGGGCTATGGAGGGGATGTGAGGATAAGAGAAGATGTGAGGCGCTACGCTTGGGAGTTTCTGCCTTTGGCAGATTGGGAGGCGCTGCGCTTGGGAGAATTATAAGTAGAATATCCTTTCATTTCGGCTACGCTCAATGAACGGTTTTTTTTCGGTAATTGAATGCAACCAAAATGAACAATTCTATATTC
>JAGLSB010000432.1 GCA_023135955.1 Bacteroidales bacterium
TTTCTGTGTGTTGTTTTCTGTTTGATTACAATATCTAACATTAGAGCTCAAAGTTGGGATAAACCGATAAGAGGTTCCTGGATGTCAACAAGAAATACAGAAGCGGGATTTGTATTGGTTGGAAATAATAAGCTGGCAGAGATTGTTGTTTCCTCAAAAGAAGGATCAAATGTAATGAAGACGGCTAATGTTTTGGCTTCCGATATTAAAAAAATAACAGGACAACAGCTTCCTGTTGTCGAAAAACCGACAAAGGATATAAATTCAATAAGGTTATTCACACCATTGCAAACATGTAAAACAAAAATTTAATATATGTCATTTATGACACCTTTATTTTAGTTAGCTATTTTGATAAACCAAAAAAATAATAAACTATGAAAAAAAGATCTTTACATTTTAATCGACTAGTGAGTTTGTTGCTATTTGTTTTTTTTGCCATAGTGGCGAACGCTCAACACCCTATTATCTCTGAGATTTTCCTTAGTGAAGAGAGTTATCGTACAAGCTACCTGGAGTTGTATAACCCTGGCGATGAGCCATTGGATCTAGGGCAGTATTTATTTGCTAATACTAATGAAAGAGTACCTTCCTGGGAGGCTGCTACCGACAGTGGCTATCATGCAAGGCCATATATGATTTATCTGTCGGGCACTTTGGCCCCCGAAGAGTGTTGGATCCTTCATGGTTACACACTTTCTGAAGAAGGTGATACATTAGCTGTCCCTGCGTTATGGGAGATTAAAGACACATCTTTCTATAATTGCCCTGATGGGCCTGCCAAATGTGGTATTGGAACATCGTTCTTTCGTAATTTCGGCGGAACATCTGCTATTGGACTATTTTGGATAGCCGATAAAGATAGTGTGATTACCAGGCTCGATCAAAGTGATTCTATTGTGTGGTCGGCACGAGATAAAATATTAGTTGATGCATTTGGTGTACCCGGTTCAATCGATATGTTGGATGTGGGTGGAAAGACTGCAGTTAGTCATTCTGCACCATTTGTAAGAAAAGCAAACATAACAGTCGGGGAACCTGATTTTAATAAAAGTAGAGGAACTACTGCCGACGAAACAGATTGGCTCTTATTACCAAACTGGCCTGATTTGAACATAGATGGAAGCACCTTTAATTATGGTGTACATGAAATTCGTTATGTACATAATACTATAGGTATTAATGGAAACTCTACAGATATTGATTTCTCATCGGATGTAGTTAGTATTAATGAAAGTTCCAAAACTATTTCACTTCCTTATGGGATAGAGCGAAGAGACCTTTTGAGTTATATCAACCTTGGGGATAATGCCGGATATTCGTATATAATTGGAGCAGATACTGCTAATAGCATTCTTTTCAGAACAGGTGATTCTATCAACTTTTTTGTTGCCGGCAATGAGCTAACAGAGGAGAAATATGGTGTAGAGGTGGCACAACCCACCGATAATTATGTAAGAGCATACAGATCCTTTACAGGACCACAATATGAAATAAGTTGGGAAAATCCGGGTATGGATACTATTTCTAATATAGGATATGGACATTCAGTGGATACCTTATGGAAATATATAGAGCTTCCGGCTAATGCTACAGCTGAGATCATATTTGAAGATGGTGTGGATAATCGTGCTTTCCTGAAAAATGGAGATAAACTAAAGATAACAGCTCAAAATACAGATACAAAAGAGTATTACTTAAAATCAAATGACTATAACTTAGCTGCTGCAAATGGTTTACGTATGATATTTATACCTGGAATTGGTCTGCAAGGGGACAGTATTCCTGATTTTGATAGTGGAATACTCAGCTATAATATACTTTTAGAAAAAGGAACAAAAACTATTCCTGGAATTATTCCTGTATGCAATGATACAAAGTCCAAAACCTTAGTAACACCGCCTAAAGCTCTTGAAGGGGAAAAAGCAGACAGGACCGCCATAATTGCCGTATATGCTGAAAATGACACATTAACGAGAGAATATTCTGTAGTTTTTGAAATAGAAAAGAACTATCCTGAATTCTATAACGGCACACTCTTCTTCTCACAATTAGTAAATTCGAACTTTACCGGTGCTGTTGAAATATTCAATCCTAATGACGAGATGTTGGATATGAGTAAGTATGTTATTATCAACAATATTACATTGAAGAAGGCAGGAACAGTTAACGAAAAAGATGATAAGATTGGTGGTAGAGCTTATGATGATTTGTTTACAGAAAATAATTGGAAAGCTGATGTGAGATTTCGCCTGCGTCCCGGATATTATTTGGATACTGAAAGAGAAGGTGTGTATTGGAAACCTACATCTACAGTAAGCTCACGTGTAGCTCCACGTAGTACATTTCTAATTGTAGAAGATGATAAAGGTGGAGATGGCGATGGTTGGGATACAATTCAATTTTTCAACCCTGTTCCTCTTGCCAACTTTAGAGCCGTGACAGCTCCAAGTACAGATAGATATATGATGCCTGACTATGAATTTGATGATTTTCGTACCACGGGTTCCTTCACTGAAAGGGCATATCATCTATTTACCAGATTAACACACTCCTATCTTTTACTTGAAATAATCAACGATGAGGTGATTCAAGGAACAAAGTCAGCAGAAATGACAGACTTTAGGGTTGTTGACATTATTGGAGAGTGTGGTAACAATACAAACCCCGATTTCGGACATGGAACATTGGTGTCACCTAATACATTCCGTTTATATCGAAAACCTAATATTTTTCAAGGAAATCCCAACTCCAGTTTCTCTGAAGAAGGTAGTTTTGCCAATGCAATAAATCCTGAAAAGTGTGAATGGAATTATCTTACTGATAACGCAAATAATATCGTATTGGGATATGATGCATTTACAGCCGTAGGTGATCCAACAGGATTGGGAGAACATGAATATAATTTAACGGTCAATTTATCTATGATCATTTCTTCAACATACCTGGCTACTGATGGTTATGTTGAAGATCAAACCATTACCGGAGTAGCAGAAAACACTTCTATTGAAGGATTTTATGCTAATATTATTAAAATGGATGCAGGACAAAATCTTTCATTATGGGGTGCTTCCGGGGAAGTAACAGATGGTATAATAGCAGCGGGAGATACTTTAAGGGTATTTTCAGCCGACAGTTCAATATTTACAAACTATATAGTAAATGAACTAGGAGCATTGAGCAATGCTGCAGATTTGACATCAACAACTTACACGGTTGATGGTATTGAAGTGCAAGGTATAGTACCTGGCACTGACCTGATTGATGTGCTTAATAATATTGAAGTATCACAAGGTGCAACATATGTGGTAGTAGATACTGCAGGACAGTTAATTCCGGTTCTAAGTCCTAACACAATATTGGAGTTGGTAAATACTAAAGCATTGGATATCTATAGTATTGTTGTAACAGCCGAAGACAGAACTACGACTAAGTCATATAAGCTGACTTTTACTTCGTCTAATGACGACTTATGGGTGTTGTCTAACTTTTATAACATCGATGATGACGAAGGAGTTATTAGTGAACTTAGCAATGAGTCAGTAGCTGCAATAATTGACAGACTCATAATACCTGAGGGTGCTACTATTAAAATAGTAGACAAATATGGTACAGAAAAAACAGATGGAAGAATTTCTTACGATGACCAACTCATCATTACTTCTGAAAGTCAAAATACAAAAACGTTTGATTTAGATTTTGGAGCCCTTGAAATTGAGGATGGTTCTCCTGGCAATGGTGATGGTTCTTCTGTCAAAGAGATTAAGGAACAGGTGCTGAATTATAATGTATTTCCAAATCCAACCAATGGAGAATGTTTCGTAAAAGGAACTGAAGAGGTTGAAATGTATATTGTAAGAAATATTTATGGCTCAGTTATCACTCAAAAAACAACAGAAAGAAACGAAACCATAAGTATAGATTTAAGTAGTCAAATCAGAGGTATTTATCTGATTACTCTTATAGATGTTAATAGAAATATGACTACAGCACGTGTGATAAAATACTAATAGAATAGATATGGCCAGGGATTCATCGAGGTGGATCCCTGGCTTTCTTATTTTTATTCTTTATCGTTTAAAAAATGAATTTTAAAAGATTTACATTTCCAATCATGGCCTTTCTCTTTCTGATGATGTTTGGTTGTCAGGATGTTTTGGATAATCCAAAGTATCAGCAACCGGAGACATTGGAAGGAAAAATTTATGCCCAGTTAGAAAGTCATACTGATCTGTCTACCTTAAAAGAACTGGTGGATAAGACACTTTATGCTGATGTGCTTTCACGAAGTGGGCTATTTACCCTTTTTGCTCCTACCAATGAGGCATTTGAAACTTTTTTTGCAAATAATCAGTGGGGCTACAATTCGGTAGATGATATGGATGAAGTAATTGCTGAAAACATTCTTCGGTATCTTTTGATTCAAGATGGATGGAGCAGTGAACAATTACGTAATGTGGGAGCCAATGGTTTTGGAGAACCCACCGGTTTTAAACGTGAAACGCTTTATCCTGCGGTAAAGTATAAAGATATTGTAGGAAATACCGAAAAATGGACTATTAGTAATAGTGTACGTTATGTACCACTGTTTTACAGAGAATACTTTGATTACTACAATTACAACACTAGCGCTTATAGCTTTTTTTATCCAAAGCAGATATGGAGCAATGATGCTTTATATTATGCCGGAGCGAAAATTATTGAGAGGGATATCCCTGCTGAAAATGGATTTGTACACAAAATAAATGAAGTTGTTACTGCCCTACCCAATTTAGAAGAGATTGTAAGAGATAATGATGACTATTCGACATTTTATGCTCTCTGTCAAAAATTTGCATCCTACAATTATAATGATGCAGCAACCCAATCACAAGAAGGTGCTGGCGAAGGCCGAATAGTTGATAGCCTGTTTTCTAAGAATTACTCCTTTAATACGAATTTTGTAAAAGAAAAAATTACTTCCGGAGCGGGACCTAATAGTCATTTAACCACGAACTACACATTACTTGCCCCTACAAATGATGTATTAGATGCTTATTTGAATGACATAATACTTTCACAGTACCAATCACTTGATGATTTAGCTTTGTTTGTACTTAAACCGATAATATGTTCTCACCTTAGAAATACGGTCACTTATCCGGATAATTTACAGCAAGGGATAATTACAGAAGGTGGTGAACGCCACATCATTGACATCCAAGATGATGTAGATGAAAAGATATATGGAAGTAATGGCACATTTTACGGGATAAACAAGGTTCTTAAAACCAGAGCGTTGTCGTCTGTTTATGGACCACTTATGCTAAATCCTGATTATTATGCACTGGCAATGGCTATCAACTATGCTAATGTCATGCCATTGATAAAGAGAGCAGATCGTCAGTTTACCATATTTGCTTTATCCAATGATGCTTTTTACAATGATTCGTCCTTTTATTTAACATTCCAGCTTGGTGGTGAATTGAATTTTGTTGACTACTCCAGTGAAGAGGGCGGTTTTAATAGTGATAAATTTTCACGCATATCCAAAGACGATATCATTGAGATGGCACTTACGCATATAGCTTTTGGAGTGCCAACCGGAATTGCGAACGAAGAATATATGCTAAACCTTTCCGGTTCCTATCTGAAGATATTAAATAATGCAGATAGTATAGAGTCTTTCGGTGAAGGGGAAAGATATGTGCATTTCAAAGATTATGAAGGAGGAGTATATGATAATGGAAAACTATATGATATAAACAAACGATTGACGTCCGGAACAAGTTCTTCGATTTACAGTGAAATCAATAATAATAGTCAAGGGAAATATACTAAGTTCAGACAGTTATTGATTGCTGCAGATCTCATGGATGCAGTGAGAAATAAGTTCACGTTTACCTACCAGAATGAAATACTAAGCATATTTATTCCTAATAACGAGATATTGGAGAATTACACATATGCTAATAAGGAAGAATTAGCTACATTCTTAAAATCACACTTTATAAGAGGTGAGATGATTTTTACAGATGGTAACAGGACCGGAGAGTTTGAAACGTTTGCAAGAGATGAGTCAGGATCTGTAATAAGGGCATCTGTAACAGCATTTCCGGGGGGTGATAGTGATATTTTAGAGCTATCGATTGGCACCCAAAAAGTAAGTGTGCAAGAGGACCTCCGCAATACAATTTGCAGGGACGGTGTGTTACACCTAATTGATGGCTACCTGATCCGTTAAGAATTTAAAGAATTTATATTTCAAAGTCTAAAAGTTTAATAATTTGAAAAGGATATTAACCATATTATCAATCAACCTGTTTCTATCTCTTCCCCTATTTGCGCAAGAAAAAGTTTTTATAAAAGGTAAAGTGCTTTTCGGATCTGACGGTAAGCCCATTATCGGAGCAACAATAGTGGAAGAAGATAATAATGGTAGAATTATCAATGGTACTATTAGTGATTTTGACGGCAATTTTATTTTTAATGCCAATAGTGATCAATCTGTTCTGAAGATAAGTTTTATAGGTTATAAAACTCAATCAGTTGAGATAAAAGGAAAAACTAATATAGAGGTTACTCTTTATGAAGATCAATATTTGGTAGACGAAGTTACAGTAGTTGCTGTACGTACAGGTAATGTAAGTAATTTTGACCTGTTACCTAAAGCTGCCAGTACCGCATCATCATCCAGAGTAGACATGGAAATGGCAGAAGGAGTGGCTGTAACCTCGCTGGAATCAGCTCTGCAGGGAACAGTAGCCAACCTTGATATTGTGGGAGGAGGTAATCCCGGGTCTAGTAGCAGTATTCGTATTCGTGGTTTAAGCACTCTGTCAGGAGCAGAGCCTCTTATTGTTATTGATGATGTGCCTTACGACCAGCAAATAGACGATAATTTTGACTTTGGTTCATCCGATGCTGAGGATATCAGTAACCTTTTGAGTATCCCAATGGAAGATGTAGCCTCCATTGATGTGCTAAAAGATGCTGCTGCCACTGCTGTTTATGGCGCTAAAGGAGCCAATGGAGTAATCAGGATTACAACTAAAAAAGGGACACAGGGAAAAACAAGGTTCAGTTACAGCTTCAAAGGGAATATAAATGTACAACCACCGCCGATTCCTTTGCTCAACGGTGATGAATATGTGACTTTACAACGTGAACAGCTTTTTGCTACCACCGGATATTATAATTTACCTATAGAGTTGGCTTTCGATCCTGATTTCAGTGATTATTACAATTATAGCCAAAATACTGACTGGCTTGGAGCAATTACACAAAAGGGGATGGGTGAAAACCACCACTTCTCCATTAGTGGAGGTGGAGATAAAACCAATTATTATTCTTCTGTTTCTTACCTGAAAGATCAAGGAACACTTACGGGTACAGGTTTAACACGTTTATCCACACGGGTAAAATTAGATTATAGAGTGTCCAAAAAATTTCGCTTTACTTCGAACTTTTCATACAGTAGTGTACATAAAGAAGGTGTATATTCACTGGGTGATAACGATGGAGAAGGTAAAGATAGCAATGTGCGCAAAATTGCAAAACAGATAGCTCCTAATATGAGTATTTATGAATATGATGAATATGGAAACTTAACCGGCGAGTACTTTTCTCCTGAGACAAACTATCAGGGGACAGGTGTAAATTACTATAATCCGGTAGCATTTATTGAACATTCAGGTAGTGATACCTATCAGGATATTTTAACAACCAACCTTACAGCTAAACTTCATTTTCTTAGATACCTGCACTACACGGGAACAGTTTCTTATGGTTATACAGGACGTCGTATCGACTCATATATATCCAGCAAAGCTATTGGTGCTTTCTGGAATGATCAGGATAATAACAGAGCAGACAACACACATTCTGACGCTATTTCATTACAATTCAGAAATCAACTCAACTTTATTCCAATACTTCCCAAAGATCATTTTTTTGCGGCATTGGCATCATTAAACATTAGTTCAAAAACCAATGAAGCTTTACTCATCAGTGGCTCTTTGGCTCCATCCGATGAATTTACCGATCCCTCTGCTGAAATACTCTACCGGAATATGAGGAATACGGCAAGTGAAATAAGAAGATTAAATTCTCTTGTAAAAACATCTTATGTATTCAAGGACCGTTATGCTTTTGATGTCGGTATTACGGTTGATGGTTTATCTAAACTAAGCAGAAAAAACAGATATGGTATTTTCCCTGTAGCATCAACCTCATGGCAAGTACAAAAAGAACCCTGGTTAAGGAATGTTGTTTGGCTTGACCAATTAAAACTAAGAGGTAGTTATGGTATTACAGGTAATATCAAAGATGGAGATGCCTATGTACGTTTTGCAACCTACAGTTCTCCAAATATTCCTATTTATTTAGATAATAGTGTTGTTAAACCGGGATCAGTACAACTGGACAATATGGATTATGAAAAAACAGCACAACTCAACTTTGGTGTAAACCTATCATTGTTTGATGGTGTGTTGGATGCCGTTTTTGATCTCTATAATAAGACGACGACTGACATTTTGTGGAAAAACTTAACGATTCCATCTACTTCGGGCTATGGTAGTCTGAAATTTATGAATGGAGGAGAATTGGAGAACAAAGGAGTCGATTTTGTGTTGTCAAGTCGCGTTTATAAGGATAAAAATTGGTTTGTCAGGTTAATTTTTAACATCTCGCACAACGAGAATACCTTTAATGCGATTCCGGAGAACTTTAACCTTGAAAAAAGTTTGCAAAGTACAACACAAAACGGGCAGTACGGAAGACGCATCAATATTGGAGAACCAATGGGTGCATTTTATGGCTACATATACAAAAGTGTGTGGGCTAGTGACGCAGATGTGGTAGCTTATGATATAGATGGTAACATAATAAGGGATGTTTACGGAAATGCGAAACCTTTGATATTTGATTTTGGAGGGCAAAATTATCAATTTAAAGGAGGAGATGCTATTTATGAAGATCTTAATGGAGATGGACAAATTAATGGCCTGGATATGACCTATCTGGGAGATGCCAACCCTGATTTCTTTGGTTCTTTTGGCTTATCCGTGAAATACAAAGCATTTAATCTGCGTACACAATTCTACTATCGCTATGGTTTCGAAATCGTGAACAAGGCAGCAATGACACTTGAAAAGATGAACGATAAAGATAACCAAAGCACAGCAGTGCTATACCGTTGGCGCAAACAAGGTGATAGTTTTGAAGGTATTATTCCACGTGCCTATTCAGGAAGTGTACCTAACTGGTTAGGGTCAGATCGTTTTGTAGAAGATGGTTCATACATGCGTTTCAAAAACCTGACGCTCACCTATGAATTACCAAAATCAATTTGTAATCATTTATTTGTAAACAAGTTGAACCTGTCATTCAATATGCGAAATATAGCTACATGGACTGGCTATTCAGGACAAGATCCCGAGATTCCAATAAAAATTAATAGTAGTGATCCATTCAAATCACTGGTGGGTGAAGATAACGACATTACACCACAGCAAAAGGAGTATACTCTAAGTTTAACAATGAACTTTTAAGCAACAGTACAAATGCAATTAATTAAGAAATATATAACATTACTTTTACCTCTGACAATTTTGTTTGTTAGTTGTGATGATTGGTTTGACTTACAACCCCAGAATAGCCTTACTCAGGATGAATATTGGCAAACTAAAGAGGAAGTGAAGTCGCTTTTAATGAGTTCGTATCAAACACTGTCACTTTTTACCGATGAATTGTTTCAATGGGGAGAAGTAAGGGGTGATATGCTTAGTGTTACCAATAATTCTCAGAATTGGCAAATAGAAATCGCGGCCGGATTAGTGAAGACAGATCAAATCATCTGGAAGTGGAACCAGCTCTATTCTGCAATCGGACAGACCAATTATGTGTTAAAATTTGCCCCTGATGTACTGTCTCGTGATAATACATTCACACAAAGACAGTTAGATGCTTATCTTGCAGAAGCACATTTTTTGAGAGCCCTTTCATATTTTTATTTAGTAAGAGTATATGGTGATGTACCAATTGTGTTAGATCCGGCAGAAAATGATGAACAAGATTTTGCTGTGTCAAAGTCCGATGAAGAGGAAGTTATCAGTCAGATTATTTCGGATCTTAAATACGCAGATAAACATATCTATACAACTTATGGCGATCAATTCAATAATAAAGGACGCGGTACAAGAGCGGCAGTGCATTCATTGTTCGCAGATGTTTATCTATGGAATGAACAGTATGATAGTTGTGTGTATTATACCGACAAGGTCTTAGCTGATGAACGTCTTGGGCTTGTTTCCGGCTATTTAATGTTCGACATATTTTATCCCGGCTATTCATTCGAAAGCATCTTTGAACTATATTTTAACTATGGTGATGGCCAAAATAACCAAATGGTTAACCTTTTGGCAGGAAGAAATGATAATGGAAGTTATCGTTGGCAACCATCACAAGTAACACTTAACAGGCTGAACAATGTAAATGAGGTAGTAAGAGGTGTATGTTCCTATAATGACAATTCGGATGAAGTGAGGATTTGGAAGCATATTGGCAGAAGTGCAGTTAGCTTTAACGAAGCCGAAAATTTAGTAAGATCGAAACAGTCCGACGGTAATTTTGTAATTTACCGACTGGCTGACATTATGCTTAAGAAAGCTGAAGCACTTACAGAGATGGGGCAATTAGAAGACGCGCTTTTAATTTTGAATGAGATAAGGTTTAGGGCAAGAGTAAAAGAGTACTTATCTATAGAAAGTAAAGAGATAATGCGTGAACGTATTTTAGAAGAACGTGCTATTGAATTAGCTTTTGAAGGGAAGCGTTGGTTTGATCTCTTACGCTATGGAAAACGTAATAATTACGAAAAGAAAGAAGAATTCATTAATATAGTTACGGGTTCTCTGCCTTTAATCGATAGAATTGTTGTACAAAATAGACTAAAAAATACCTTTAGCTGGTATGCACCAATACATATCGATGAAATAGGAGTAAATAAGAACTTAGAACAAAATCCATATTATGTGTCAGAAATAGAATAAACCATAAAAGAAATGGTGCGATTGTTTTGAATATAATTACTGTATTGTTATGATCAAGAAAAATAAACATATAATTCACCTGCTACTGTTAATCTTTTTAGCAATTTTATCAGCTTGTGAAGATGAACCGATGGGCAAACGATTGTTAGAAGAGAGCGACTTTACTATCTATGAACTATTAAGTCAACAAGAAAACTACAGCAAGTTTGTGCAAATATTGGATAATGCCAGTTTAAAATCGGCCTTAAGCTCTTATGGTTCATATTCGCTTTTTTGTCCATCAAATGATGCAATAGACAGATATATTAGCAGTAGTAATTATAACTCGTTCCAGGAGTTGCTGGACGATACTGACTATCTTAATACGATGGCTCGTTATCATCTTGTAATGAACGCTTATGTTATGGAAGATTTTGGGTATGGAGCTTTGCCGGATACAACAGCCAACGGAGACCAGCTTACGGTATCGTTTAGTTCAGGAAATACATCTCAAATATTTATTAATGGATTTCTTCTGGAGGCTTATGATCAGATGAGTAACAATGGCGTAATTCATACAATTAATGGTGTGCTAACTCCCATAATATACGATTCTTACGAATTTATTAAGCAAAAGGGAGGCTATGATATATTTTGTGAAGCATTGATAAAGACAGGTCTGAGAGATTCAATGTACGAAACTAAAATAAACAGTTTGGGCATAAATGTGCCCAACAGATATACATTACTCGCAGAACCGGATACCATGTTGAATCGTTTTGGGTTTGATGATTATGATGACTATAAGAATACCATTACAACAGAAGATAATATTACCTCGCCTGAAAACGACTTTTATCAATACATAGCATTTCATATTTTAGAAAATTCTATATCATTGAATGAATTTGAATCAGGCAACTACAATACTTTTGGGAATGAAATAATGGCTATTGTTTCATCGTCTTCTATCTGGTTCAATTCGTGGGTAATAATTGTACAGGACACCATTTGGAATGAAATAAAAGACAGTATCATTTCTATAAATGAAGTAG
>JAGLSB010000433.1 GCA_023135955.1 Bacteroidales bacterium
ACGATCTACAAGCCTGAAAATCGGACTTTTCTTGCTAAGTATTACGGAGGGAAATATGTTATTGCTGATGAAAATGAGTCGAACCTGACAATGGTCGCTTTTTCCAACTCCAACAAGTACAGTCCGGTTTTCTTTAGTGAGTACTTCAGTGTGCATGATTTGCTTATCAGTGATTTTGAGTTCTATTTCGACAGGCCTTTTGAATCGGGTTATATGTATTATGGGGATGCCAGGTTCAGCGAGGAAATCCCGGCAGAAAACGGTTTCATCTATAAAACCGATAAGGTAGTATTGCCGATGGAAACTGGCCTGGAAATCATGGAAAATGAATATGAGGGACATACATTTACCAGATTTCTCGACCTGGTAAATGAGTTCTCCGAATTTTCCATTAACATAGAGGCTACCAACGCTCAGACAGGGGTTGAGCAGGGTCTGGATGTCGATACACTCTATAATCTGGATTACCCCGAATTGGTCTTTAACATTAACAGTGAAATGACGGGTAACACCAGTAATTTCAGAAATACCTTAAGAGTGCATCACGGATTGATAGTTCCGGAGGATCAGGCTTTTGAAACTTTCATCAATGAATACATTACAAGTGGTTGGGGGGATATAAGCCAGTTACCACTTGAGATAAAGAGGGTTATCGTTAATAATCACATGGCACAAAATTCAATCTTTCCCTCTGATTTTAACAAAGGTTTTACCAATGGAAATGGAGATATCATCCAGGTCAATACAGGGGATATTATTTATAAAGTTTTTGGCAGCAACTGTTCTTTCATAGGGGTTAGCAATACCTTGGTACCCAGAGCATTTAAAAGTATCGGTCGTCCCATGTATCTGACCAGGAATTACCAGACCATGATGTATGCTGTTGATTACGCGAAGATTCTGACAACCATCAAACGGGCTAATGTAAACTATGCGTTTTATCTGCCAGGTGATTTTGAAATAGGTGTGGTAGGTGATTCAAGCCTGGTTAGGGAAATTGATAATCCTGATCTTAATACTTATCATTTTGAATCCTACGACCGGTCCGATGACAAGTGGTCGAAGATTAATAAGAGCGATCTTCGAAAGAAAATACTTAACCAGATTGCTGTTAATCCACCCTCAGGCCTGGCGAATAAGGAGTTTATCAGGAATCTGGCCGGTAACTATATTGTTGTTGATCATATTGAAGGTACCGTCAGGGGAACAGCGGCCACAACCTATGGCTTCAACGGTGATAGTACGATCACACTTAAACCTGAATTGTACCCGGAGGAAGTCGATAATGGGGAGGTCTATAACGTGGAAACCTTTTTCAGTTTTCTCACCGGAGCCAGCTACTATGGTGTTTTTCTGTCAAAATATCTTGATTTTTTTAACCTGCTTCTTAAAGCTGGTCTGTACGATCCGGTCTATTACAATTTCCCATTTCTTGTTGATGGAGAATCTTATACTGTTTTTGTTCCTACGGTTGAGGCTTTGAGCGCATACGGTGTGGATACACTTTCGAAAAGCGAGCTTGCAGATTTGTTGAAGTATCATTTCGTCAAGGGAAGCATGATCTTTACAGACGGGACATCAGCTGATGGTGCCTATTCTACAATACTTGAAGATGAGAGTTCAACCAGCTATATCAAAAAATACAGTGAATTACAGATCCGTTGTAAACCGGATCTTTTGGAAATCCTGGATAAAAATGGAAATGTGTACCTGGAGATTGAGGAGGAAGAGGGGATAACCAACCAGATGGTTACTTATGACCCGAATAAACAGTCTGATTCAAACTGGGATTACATTACAACCGGGGTTATACATGAGATAAACAAGGTTCTCGTTCCGGATTCACTCCTGGTGCTATGATTAGGGTTTTCTGATTTATTGTTTAAATATCTTAAAGACAGTTTGACCGGCTTGTAAAAGGTATAATCCGGTAAAGAACCCCATATCGAAGGGTGAAAAAACGGTTCTCCGGATCCAGGAACTTCGGGCTCCGGTCGACAGCAATAACCCCCAGGGTTGTCGGGAAGAAGACGTTATTGATCATGAGGTCTTTTTCTCATTCCATCGGGTTCCCCGATCCGGTTCCGGGTTCTCAGGCACTGAATCATTGGTATCATCTTTCCACTTTTCAAGTTTTTTACGCATATTCTTCAGGATCCTGCTGTATTGTTCATTTTCGATAAGGTTGTTCAATTGATAAGGATCATTGATCATATCATAGAGTTCTTC
>JAGLSB010000434.1 GCA_023135955.1 Bacteroidales bacterium
GTACTCACTAACTCACGTACTCACTTCTTCACTTAAAAAAAACTTAATTTTTAAAATTATGAGCTCAATAAAATCACACAAAGATCTTGACATCTGGAAACGTTCTATTGTTTTGGTTACTGAAATATATAAATTCACTAAAGAATTTCCAAGTGATGAAAAATATGGATTAACAAACCAGCTTAGGCGAGCAGCTATTTCTGTTCCGTCAAATATTGCTGAAGGTGCCGCTCGTAAATCTTCTAAAGAATTTGTACAGTTTTTACACATTGCCTTGGGCTCGCTCTCCGAAATTGATACTCAGATTATAATTGCTAAAAATCTTAATTATTTGCAAAATGTTGAATTGTATCTTAAAGAAATAAAGTCACTTAAGTTGATGACTCGGGGGTTGATTAGGAAAATTGGGGTGGAGAAGTGAGTTAATGAGTACGTGATCACGAACTCACTACATCACGCACTCACGTACTCACGCACTCACGTCATCACTTCTTCTTCTCTTTACATCAAAAAATCCTCAAAATTATCCCGATGTATCATTTTAAATTGACTTCCTTTATAGGTTTTCAGAAACAGTTTAGGGATTTTGTATTTTGCTTCGGGGTTCCATTTGAATTCGCAGGCGGATAAAACGCCATCTTGCTCTTCGATATAATCAATTTCTTTTTGTTCTTTGGTGCGCCAATACCAGGTATTAAGCCATTTTTGAGAATACTGAATATATTTCATGCGCTCTGACACCATAAAGTTTTCCCATAAAGCACCAATATCTGTCCGAAGTTCAACCTGGTTTAAATTGGCAATCAAAGCATTTCGAATCCCATTGTCGTAAAAATAGATTTTCCTGCTTTTTTTTAGTTCGGAACGAAGGTTCCGGCTAAAAGATCCCAATCGAAAAACAATAAAGGTCTGTTCTAATACTTCAATATATTTCTCTACTGTTTTGGCATCAAGTCCTGTGAGTTGAGCCAATTCATTATAAGACACTTGATTGCCAACCTGATAGGCCAATCCTTGTAATAATTTAATAAGTCCTTCCGGTTTTTTAATTTGTTCCAACAACAGGACGTCTTTATATAAATAACTGTTTGATAACTGTTTTAGAATTTCTTTTTCAATTCCCGGGTTGTTTACCACATCCGGATAATAGCCATACACCATGCGATGGGCCAGGAGTCGCTTTTCTTCCAATAAACCGTGATGGACTGCCATTTCTGCAAAAGACAGTGGAAACATTTTGTATTCCCATTTGCGTCCCGTTAGGGGTTCATTGAGCTTATTAGCCAATTCAAAAGAAGAACTTCCCGTAACTACTAATTGAACTTCCGGAATTTGGTCTGTTATTAATTTCATCCGCAAGCCTATATCCTTAATACGCTGTGCCTCATCAATAACAATTATTTTTTTATTTCCAAAAATAGCTTTTAATCGTGTGGCCGAAATATTGGCAAAGAGTGCCTGTACATCTATCTCATCTCCATCCAGCCATAATACTTCATCGGAAGCGCTAAAAAGCATTTTTAACAAAGTGGTTTTTCCAACTTGTCGCGCACCCAACAAAACGATTGCTTTTCCGGTATGGAGCTTGCTTTTAACTATTTCTTCAAGAGCTCTTTCAATCATAATTTAGGGGACCAAAGAACAAATATACAACTTTTGCGGATTTGAATCCTCGTATTTGGCGACTTTTATGGATTTGAATCCTGTGTGGAGGTGGTGTCGTGAGTTCGTGAGTTCGTGAGTACGTGAATTCGTGAGTTCGTGAGTTCGTGAGTACGTGAATTCGTGAGTTCGTGAATTCGTGAGTTCGTGAGTTCGTGATGGAGTGAATTAGTAAGACGTACTCACGTCATCACGTCATCACGTACTCACGTCATCACTTCTTCCCTTTTTCATCACAAAATACCCCCCGGTTTTCTTGCTTCCCCTTCTTTCTATTAAATTCTTTTTTAGCAAAATCCTAATATGTCTATCCACAGTACCAAAAGGCATTTTTAGTTTTTCAGAGATGATTTTTGCCATCTGTCCTGGTTGCTTTTTTATAACATTTAAAACGGATCGTTGACCATCATTTAATTCGTCATTTAATTCGTCATTTAATTCGTCATTTAATTCGTCATTATTTTTCCCTCCTGTCGAATTTAATTTCTCCTTATACAAAACAACTTCAAAACCATCATTGAGATTCGTAAATTTAGGAGGGATAATGCCGTAATTTTTACAGTAATTGAGAATTCTTTTTATGCCTGTACCATATTTTTCTATTTTGCCTATTGATTTAAATCCTTTTGCTATTAATTTATTTCTGGCTTGTGACTTATGATTAAACTTTAATATTTCTTCCAGGGTCAAATCTCCATAGAGTCCTCCGGGATTATAAAACTCAATTCTACTATCATAAATTTTAATTATACTTCCATTGCTACTCCGGTAATCACGATGAACAACCATATTAATTACAATCTCTCGTATGGCCTCTAGCGGATAATCGTAACGTTCTTCTCTTTGTGGTTCTCCGGTAATAATAAATTCAATCATAAGATGCTTTTTGATAAAAGCAAGAATTTCATCTACTTCAGTAAATAAATCGGTATCTAACGAAAGGCTATCTATTATTTTAGTATCGCTCTTGAAACGACCAATTTGGATATCGCTAATAATACACAGATCTGATGCAAACAGCAGATAAGCACCAAATGTTAATTTTTTATCTTTAATAAATTCTTGTTTAAGTAAAAAATCTGATGCTTCATACCCTACTTTAGTATCATTCCACTCTTCATATTTATCAATGTATTTCTTAACTTTTTCTAATGAAATATGCGATATAGTATGATTAGGATCAGGATAGTAATCCCAACTACTGTTTATTGTTTTGAGATGTTCATTTGAAATCTCGTCTAAACTCATCAGGTGGTTTGAATTTATAATCCTTTTAAAGTATTTATTTTTATAGCTCACCGGTTTAACCGGATATTCAATTACACTGAAAACAACTATTGTTTTATTATTAATTGTCAGGCTTATAACATCAGGGATGACCTGTGGATTGGTATTTTGTTTAATCTCATTAATCCATTTTTGAAGGGTTTCATCAGTTATAGTAATGCCCATAATTTCCTTATTATCATTACAGCCAATAATAAGAACTCCACCTTTGGTATTAGAAAAAGCTACAATTGTTTCAATCACAGCTTTTGTAAACGAGGATTTGAACTCAGCTGTTTCGCTTTCGCCTTGTTTAATTATATTTAGGATGGTTTCTTTGTTCATTTCGGTTTTGGGGAGGGGGAAGTGATGGGGGAAGTGATGGGAAGTGATGTCGTTTTATACTACATCACTTCTCATCACGACATCACGTTATCACTTCTTCACAAAATACCCTCCCTTCTTAGGCGTTCCTATATATTCAACCTTATTATTGTCTTTTAGTATTTTAATCCATCGCTCAATGTTTTTAACCGAGGTTTTTAGTTGTTCAGCAAAATATGGTGTTCTTTTCTGCGGATATTCTTTTATTAAGCTATACAATTGGTTTACTCCCTCATTTACTCCCTCATTTACTCCCTCATTTACTCCCTCATTTACTCCCTCATTTACTCCCTCACTTACAACAATTTCGGAAGTAGTTTTTTGATTAGTATAACTAAGGTTTACTAAAAAGCCATCTCCGGTTTCTTCATAATCGAAAGTCATTGTAGGATACTCGCTAATAGCCTCCCTTACTCTAATATATCCGCTTCCATATTTCTCAATATCTTTTGTAAGATAAAATGATTCTGCAATTAATTTATTGCGGGTTCTCGATTGATAATAATTTGTTTTTAACTCTTCTACGGTAATGCCTCCAAATAATTTTCCCGGATTAAAGATTGAAATCGAATTATCAAAAATCTTAATTTGAATATCCGTGGGATTAGCATAATCACGATGGACAATTGCGTTTAATACCAATTCCCGTAATGCATGAATGGGGTATTCAAAAATCTCATTTCGCTGAATAGCTCCTGTAAATTCAAAAGCCACTTTAATTTGACCAATAATATACTTCATTGTATCTTCTACAATATCGAATAAATTACCCCGGAACATCTTATCATCTATAATATGAGAATGTGTTTTAAATCTTCCCACATGTACATTGAAAAACAATTCCTCTTTGGAGAAAAGAATCATTGCAGCATTTGTAGGTTTTTTATTTATAGATAATTTAAGTTTTTCTAAACAATCCTGTGGTGTCCCGTTTAAGCGAAACCTTCCGCTATCGTTTACTTTCTTAATAAATATAGCTGCTTTTTCAAGGTCAATATCATCTATATCTGCTCCTCTATATTCATAACTGTCCCAGGAGGTCTGAAGAGAAGAGTGATATAAATTGTTTATTTCATCCAATGGCAACAAATGATTCGAGTTGTTTTTTCGGATAAAATATCTTCCTCTTGCTGAAACTGGTTTAATTGGAAACTCCTGAACAGATAAAATTACAATTGTCTTATTGTCAATTGTTAAAGTTTTAGCATCCGGAATAATTGAGGGCTCAGTTTTTTGTTTAACTTCATTGATCCAGGTTTTGACAGACTCTTTATTTAAGGAAACACCCTTAATATTGCTTCCATCAGTAATGCCAATCAATACTTTTCCTCCTTTTGTATTTGCAAAAGCACTTAAACTAATAATGGTATCGTTGTTAAAGTTTGATTTAAACTCAGCTGTTTCGCTTTCGCCTTGTTTAATTATATTTAGGATGTCTTCTTTGTTCATTTCGGTATTAGGGAGTGATGGGGGTAGTGATGACGTGAGTACGTGATGTAGTGAATTAGTAAGACGTATTCACTTCTTCACGTACTCACTAACTCACGTAATCACTTCTCATCACGTCATCACGTCATCACGTCATCACTTCTCATCACGTTATCACTTCTTCATCACTTCTTCCCCACCTCCCGCTCTTCCCACTCCCTATCCTTTTAATCTTTTTCTGCTGCTTAAGTTTCTCAATATCTCTTTCTATTGTACGGCTTGTTACTTTTAGTATTTCAGAGATTTGTTTTGCCGATATTTGATTGTTTTCAATAATTAATTCTAATACTCTTGACAATCTGCTATATCCGACATTATCTCCGACATTATCTCCGACATTATCTCCGACATTATCGTTGACATTCCCAGTGTTACCTTCAATTAGCTTATTCGAATGAATAGTAATCCAAAAAGCATCAGTAAAGTCGAAAGAATAGTTATTTCTATTTGTTTTGCAAGCATCAGTTACCCTTTGAATGCCTGTACCTGCTTTTTCCATAAAATTGGTTCTTGTCAACAAATCGGCCATAAGCCTGTTTCTCGCTTCACTTCTTTTACCAAAATCCTTTTCAGGAAACAGTAATTCGCCTTTATTGTTAATAATGATACTGCTTTTTAATTTCTCAATAGCTATTGTGTCGCCAAGAAAATAATCGAAATGAATGATTGCATTTACAATTGCTTCGCGGTAGGCTTCAATTGGATATTCCGGATATTCTTTTCTTTTGAGCTCTTTAATCTCATACCGAATCGGTACTCTTTCTTTGATGTAGGCAACTGCAAATTCAATATTCCCAATTATTCCACGATCAATAACTTTTTTGTCAAGAATATCAATTCGTTTATCATCATTAAAATGAATGCATCTAATTTTTGAGCTGATTACATATTTATAAGGATCTTTAGCAAAGTACAATATTCCGGCATTGGTTATACCTTCTTCAGTAAGAACGCGGAGATTTTTTAGAATTTCTTCTTTGGGTCGATTATTTGAAATTCCGGCAAGTTTTAAGTAGTAATCAAATTTTTCATTATCAAAATCTTTCCAATCAAAATCAGTACAAAGCTTCTCATCAAACCGAACTTTACCCGACTTAATTGCCTGCTCTAATATTTCATCTCTGCTCATTTTTTGAGAATTAGCACCCATTCTCATAAAAAATCCGGAGGAACAAGAATAAGGCTTATTGTTCCCTTCTTTAATTTCACTTAAAACAATAATAATTGAGGGATCACAATTATGTGCAATATCCTGTATTTGTGATTTTAATCTATTTGTAACCGAAACTCCTTTTATAGTCCCTGAATCAGTTACTCCCAAATAAATAATGCCTCCTGAAGCATTAGCAAATGCTACCAACTCTTTGGCAAAGCTTTTATCAAATGATTCTTTGAATTCGATATACTGACCTTCACCTAATTGAAGAGAGTCGTTTAGGTTTTGTTTGCTTAATGAGTTATTCATTTTTTTTGAGGGCGGGGAAGAGGTGATGTCGTGAATACGTGAGTCCATGAGTAAGGATGTACAAAGGATTGTTCAATTTAAGTGAGTCAGGTACACCAAACCGGGTGGCTGCGTAGCCGAAGCCCCGTTATCACTTCTTCATCACGACATCACCTCTTCCCCCCTACCGAAGACTCAAAATCAAAACAATAAAGGACAATACAGACCCCATTGCTGAAACAAAAAACATATAATCTGAAGTTGTTTCTCTAAACAATGTACTCTTCAATGGTTCCACGTATATTACATCGTTGGGCTGAATAAAGAATTGTTCGCTGTTTACTATGTTTTTGTCGGTTAGGTCGAGACGAAAAATCTGGTATTCTTTTTGACTGGGTCGCATGAGGACTATGTTTTGTCGGTTTCCGTTATAGGTTATGTCACCCGCCAGGGCAATTGCCTCCAGTAGGTTTAGATCGTAGGTTCCGTAGCTTTTCATTCCTGGGCTTTTTACTTCTCCCAAAATGGCAAACTCAAAAGAATGGAGCTTAACAATTATTTGCGGGTTTTTTAAGTATTTAAATGCCACTGAAGTAATACTGTCCTGAGCCTGATCGAGCGTTAATCCTGCAACCATAATTTTTTTCAATATAGGCATCTCTATATATCCCGAATCTTTTATGTCGAAGCCCATAATATACATACTTCCAGCCTGCATATTGCTAGTGTTTCCCTGTCCTAATAAAGGATTAAACATCTTATTGATTTCCTCATCCTGAGTAATGATACGCACATAGAGTATATCTGAAGGCTGGAGGTTGTAGGTGGGTTTATTTTTTTGGTATAGGGTGTCGGATTGCTGGCCTATGTCGCGGAGGATTGTTAGTTGTTTTTGCTGGCTGCAAGATGTAAATGATAAGATAATTGCGCCTAGAAGTATGGTGTATTTTTGGAGTTTTGTCATTTTATTTGGGATAGTGGGGGGAGGTGAGTATTAGTGAGTATTAGTGAG
>JAGLSB010000435.1 GCA_023135955.1 Bacteroidales bacterium
GGAAAAGCTATTCAGCTTCATCCATTAGTTTGTACTGCCTTTAACGCCGACTTTGATGGTGACCAAATGGCAGTTCACTTGCCGTTGGGAAATGCTGCAATCCTGGAAGCTCAAATATTAATGCTTGCTTCTCACAATATTCTTAATCCGGCAAATGGAGCACCAATTACGGTTCCTTCACAGGATATGGTTCTTGGACTTTATTATATTACCAAATCAAGAAAGAGTACAAAGGAAAGACCAGTTAATGGTGAAGGACTTATTTTTTATTCACCGGAAGAAGTAATTATTGCTTATAATGAGAAAAAGGTTGAGCTCCATGCGATTATAAAAGTGAACATATCTCAACTTAATAGTGAGGGAGAAAGAGTAGAAGGCCTGATCGAAACAACAGTTGGAAGAGTAATTTTCAATGAAGTTGTTCCTGAAGAAATGGGTTATATTAATGAGCTGCTTACTAAGAAATCACTTAGAGATATCATCGGACATGTATTGAAGAAATCAGGTACTGCAAAAACCTCTGACTTCTTGGATGATATCAAGAATCTTGGTTTTGGAATGGCCTTTAAAGGCGGACTTTCTTTTAATCTGGATGATGTTATTATTCCTAAGGAAAAAGAGACTCTGGTAAATGAAGGTTATGAGCAAGTAGATGAAGTTCTCATGAACTACAATGCTGGTTTTATAACTAATAATGAAAGGTATAATCAGATAATTGACATCTGGACACATACAAATGCAAAACTTACAACTACTGTAATGAAGCAGTTGAGTTCAGATAATCAAGGATTTAATTCAGTATATATGATGCTTGACTCTGGTGCTCGTGGTTCAAAAGAACAGATACGCCAGCTTTCAGGTATGAGGGGTCTGATGGCAAAACCTCAAAAGTCAGGATCTACTGGTTCTGAAATTATTGAGAATCCGATCCTGTCTAATTTTAAAGAGGGTTTGAGTGTACTCGAGTACTTTATATCTACCCACGGTGCAAGGAAAGGTCTTGCTGATACAGCCCTTAAAACTGCTGATGCTGGTTATCTTACCAGAAGATTAGTAGATGTGTCTCAGGATGTTATTATTCAGGAAAATGATTGCGGTACTTTAAGAGGACTTATTGCTACGGCTATAAAGAAAAATGAAGAGGTGGTTGAAACCCTTTATGAAAGAATTCTGGGTAGGACTACAGTACACAATGTTTATCATCCTTTGTCAGGAGACATAATCATAGGTGCTGGTGAAGAAATCACCGAAGAAATTGCCTATTTGATTGAGGAGTCACCTATTGAGCAGGTTGAAATTCGTTCAGTACTTACCTGTGAGTCACCTCAAGGAGTATGTGGAAAATGTTACGGTAGAAATTTAGCCACCGGTAGAATGGTGCAGATTGGGGAATCAGTTGGTGTTATTGCTGCTCAGTCAATTGGTGAGCCGGGAACCCAGCTTACACTTCGTACTTTCCACGTAGGGGGTACCGCATCTAACATAACATCCGACTCTAGCGTAACTTCTAAATATGATGGTGTTGCAGAAATTGAGGAGCTTAGAACAGTAGCAAAAAAGGATGAGAATGGAAAGAAGGTAGATATTGTGATTGGTAGATTAGCAGAATTCAGATTGGTTGATAAAAATACTGGAATTTCTCTTACAACTAGTACTATCCCTTATGGTTCCATACTTTATATTAAGCCAGGTGCGGAAGTTAAAAAGGGAGATTTGATTTGTGAATGGGATCCATATAATGCTGTTATTATCTCTGAAGTAGATGGTAAAGTTGCATTTGAAAATGTACTCGATGGTATCACTTATCGTGATGAATCTGATGAACAAACCGGTTATAAAGAAAAGGTTATTATCGAAACCAGAGATAAAACAAAGAATCCTATTATTAAGATTGCTTCCGGTAAAGATACACTTAAGACTTATAACCTTCCAGTAGGAGCTCATATTGCAGTGGATAAAGATAAAAATGTTACCGCTGGTGATATTCTTGTCAAAATTCCAAGAGCAGTTGGTAAATCTGGTGATATTACTGGTGGTCTGCCAAGAGTAACAGAATTATTTGAGGCTAGAAATCCTTCAAATCCTTCAGTTGTTTCTGAAATTGACGGAGAAGTAAGTTTTGGAAAAATTAAAAGAGGTAACAGAGAGGTTATTATTCAATCCAGAACGGGTGAAATAAAGAAATATCTTGTTCCGCTTTCAAAACAAATTCTTGTTCAGGAAAATGATTATGTAAGAGCAGGTATCCCATTATCTGATGGTGCTACTACTCCTTCTGATATATTGGCTATTAAGGGGCCCACAAAAGTTCAGGAGTATATTGTGAATGAAGTCCAGGAAGTTTACCGTTTACAGGGAGTGAAAATTAACGATAAGCATTTTGAAGTCATTGTTAGACAAATGATGCGTAAAGTTGATATTGTAGATCCCGGTGACACAAAATTCCTTGAAAAGCAAGTAATAGACAAGATGGAATTTAGGATGGAGAATGATTGGATTTTTGGAAAGAAAGTTGTTGTTGAGCCAGGAGATTCTCCAAATTTATTAGCAGGAATGATAATTACTGCCAGAAAGTTGAGAGATGAAAATTCTCTTCTTAGACGTAAAGATAAGACACTTGTTGAGTCGAGAGATGCTGTACCGGCAACTTCTAGTCAGATATTGCAAGGAATTACAAAAGCATCACTGCAAACTAAGAGTTTCATGTCAGCGGCATCATTCCAGGAAACTACTAAGGTTCTTAATGAGGCAGCAATTTATGGAAAGGTTGATAATCTTAGAGGGTTGAAAGAAAATGTGATCGTTGGTCATCTTATTCCAGCTGGAACAGGTAGGAGAGTTTTTGAGAATATCGTAGTTGGAAATAAGGAAGAATACGAAAAGCTACGTGCAGAATCTGATTCGCCGATGCAAATATCAGAAGAGTTAGAAAGCTAAAAATAAAAGATTATGAGTGAAGATAAATCGAATAAGAATAAGATAAATATTGAATTGAGTGAAGAAGTATCCCAGGGAACCTATTCTAATCTGGCCATCATTACTCACTCTGCTTCAGAATTTATTCTTGATTTTGTGAGAATTATGCCGGGTACTCCTAAAGCACAGGTAAAATCACGAATTATACTTACTCCTGAGCATGCGAAGAGGCTTATGGCAGCTTTGCAAGATAATATTGGTAAATTTGAGACTGTTCATGGTCCAATTAAAAAAACAGAGGGATCTGGCGGGCAGTCAATGCCGATGAATTTTGGTGGGCCAATTGCACAGGCTTAATTTTCGACTCAAATTTAAAATTAGTTTAAACCCCGTAGTTTACGGGGTTTTTTTTTGATTATGAGAGTTAAAAATTTTCATCAAAGAATTATTTATTTATATTTGTCAACTTCAATTTTTAATTAAAATAAAGTTTTATGAAGGCCTTAAAAATTATAGTATTGGCTAAACAAGTGCCCGATACCCGAAACGTAGGGAAAGATGCCATGAAAGCAGATGGTACTGTTAATCGGGCGGCACTGGCAGCAATATTTAACCCCGAAGACCTAAACGCCCTTGAGCTGGCATTACAATTAAAAGATAAAGTTAAAGGATCGACTTTAACTATACTCACTATGGGGCCGGGGAGGGCTGCAGAAGTGATAAGAGAAGGCCTTTATAGAGGAGCCGATAATGGTATTTTATTGACAGATAGAAAATTTGCAGGTTCAGATACTCTTGCAACTTCATATGCATTGGCACAAACAATCAAAAAGATGAAAGATTTTGATGTAGTTTTTGCCGGACGACAAGCTATTGATGGTGATACAGCACAAGTTGGCCCTCAGGTGGCTGATAAGCTTAATATTCCTCAGATTACATATGCCGAGGAAATAGTTGATGTAAACGATAAAGAAATTATTATTAAAAGGCGCCTTGACAGAGGTGTAGAAGTTGTTTCTTCCAGCAAGCCTGTACTGATTACTGTTCATAGCTCAGCACCTGACTGCCGCCCCAGAAATGCAAAACTTTTAATGAAGTATAAGCATTCTAAAACAGTTACAGAAGTTCAGGATATGAGTGAAGATTATTTGGATATATATCAAACCCGACCATACCTTAAAATTGAAGAATGGAGCGTAAACGATATTGAGGTGGAAGATAGAGCACTTGGATTGGGTGGCTCACCAACAAAAGTTAAAAAAATTGAGAATGTGGTATTTAAGGCAAAGGAATCTAAAAAGTTGACCCCACTAGATGAGGATATAGATGACTTGATGAAAGAACTTATTGAAAATCATACTATTGGCTAATTTCCAAAGTTTAACAATTAAATTGAATAATCGTGAATAACATATTTGTATATTGTGAAATAGAAGATCGGGAAATTGCCGATGTTAGTCTTGAACTCCTTACAAAAGGAAAGACATTGGCTAACCAATTATCTTGTAAGCTGGAAGCTATCCTTCTTGGTTCTGACATAAATGGACTCGAGAATCAGCTTTATAAATACGGTGTTGATGTCGTGCATACCGGCGATGATAAAAGACTATCCCCTTATCTTACGCTTCCTCACACTAAAATTATAATGGAATTATTTGCAAAAGAAAAGCCCCAAGTGGGTCTTTTCGGAGCAACATCAGTTGGTAGAGATCTGGCTCCCCGAATTGCTTCAGCAATGAAATGCGGATTAACAGCCGATTGTACCAGTCTTGAGATTGGTGAGCATTATGATAAGAAAACAGATACAAAATATGAAAATCTGTTATATCAGATACGTCCGGCTTTTGGTGGTAATATTGTTGCAACAATAATTAATCCTGAAACTCGTCCCCAACTTGCAACAGTGAGAGAAGGAGTCATGAAAATGGAAGTATATGATGAAGCATATAAAGGAGAATTAAAAAAGATTAATGTAGACGAATTATTTGATGATTCCGACTTTGTCGTTAAAGTAATCGAACGACATATGGAGAGTAAGAAAGTTAATATTAAAAATGCTGGAATTATAGTTGCTGGAGGTTATGGAGTAGGATCTAAAGAGAACTTCAAACTTCTTTATAATCTTGCAGAAGTCCTTGGTGCAGAAGTAGGTGCCTCCAGGGCTGCTGTTGATGCTGGCTTTTCTGAGCATGAAAGACAAATTGGACAAACAGGTATTACTGTAAGACCAAAATTGTACATTGCTTGTGGAATTTCAGGACAAATTCAGCATAGAGCTGGAATGACAGATTCTTCCATGGTTATATCAATAAATACCGATGATAAAGCTCCTATAAATCAAATTGCTGATTATGTAATTACTGGAGATATATCAGAGACTATTCCTAAAATGATCAAATATTACAAGAAGAATTCCAAATAATAAGGAGTAAAATATTTTAATCAAGAAATAATGGCAAATTTTTATAACGATAATAAAGACCTTAAATTTCATCTTCACCATCCTTTAATGAAGAAAATTGTAAGCCTTAAAGAAAAAGATTTTGAGGATGCAGGAAAATACGACTATGCTCCAGTCGATTTTGAAGATACAATGGACAGCTATGAGAAAATACTCGAGATTGTAGGTGAAATCAGTGGAGATATAATTGATCCCAATGCAGAATCAGTAGATAAGGAAGGCCCTCAGCTTATCAAAAATGAAGTTGTTTATGCCAGAGGTACCCAGGAGAATTATGAGGCTCTTACAAAGGCTGGATTAGTTGGGTTGGCTCTGCCCAGAAGATATGACGGACTGAATTTTTCAGTTGTAGCCTATGTAATGTCCGGAGAGCTTGTAAGTCGTGCCGATGCAGGATTCGCAAATATATGGGGATTACAGGATTGTGCTGAGACCATGCATGAATTTGCATCAGAAGAATTGAAAGATGAATTTCTTCCTCGTTTTTCTGAAGGTGCGACGGCTGCAATGGTACTAACAGAGCCAGATGCAGGTTCTGATCTTCAAGCAGTACAATTGAAAGGAAAGCCAATTACTGCAACTTACGATAAAGAAAAAGACACTTATTATCTGAATGGAGTAAAAAGATTCATTACAAACGGAGATGCAGATATTCAACTTGTACTAGCACGTTCTGAAGATGATACCGCCGATGCTCGTGGCCTTTCATTATTTGTATATGATCGCACAGATCAGGCAGTAGTAATTCGGAGATTAGAAAATAAACTCGGAATTAAGGGATCTCCAACTTGTGAAATGGTATATACAAATGCACCGGCCAAGTTGATTGGTGACAGGAAAATGGGTCTTATAAAATATGTAATGTCCTTGATGAATTCAGCCCGACTTGGTATTGGAGCTCAGTCAACCGGATTAGGAGAAGCAGCTTACCGTGAAGCCCTAAAATATGCTAAGGAAAGGGTGCAGTTTGGTAAGCCAATTATTGAGTTTCCTGCAGTGTATGAAATGCTTAGAACCATGGAAGTGAGAAATAAAGCAATGAGATCTTTGCTTTATGAGACAGCAAGATATATCGATATTTATAAAGCTTATAATTATATTGCTGAGGATCGTAGTCTTACTTCAGATGAAAGGAAGGAAGCAAAAAAATATCAAAGACTAGCTGATGTGTTTACTCCATTGTTGAAACTGATATCTTCCGAATATGCTAATTCAATTGCTTATGATTCTATACAGATACATGGTGGCGCTGGTTTTATGAAAGACTTTCCGATAGAAAGAATTTATCGTGATGCACGTATTACTTCCATTTATGAGGGAACTTCTCAGTTACAAGTTGTTGCAGCGATAAAGGGAGTAAGCGCAGGAGGCTATCTAAATAGAATTAAAGAATTTGAAGAAGAAAAAGTAAATCCTGAATTGGAATATCTTAGAAAAATCCTACAGGAAATGACTTCTGAATATGAAGCTATGGTTTCTTTTGTTAATGAAAGGAATGATAATGAATATCTCGATTTTCATGCAAGACGATTGGTGGAAATGGCGGGGAATATTATTATCGGTTATTTACTTCTTCAGGATACTATGCGAGAGGAAGAATTTAGAGTTACAGCAGAACTGTTTATAAAAACAGGTCGCTCTGAGAATATACAGAAAGCTGATTATATTAAGAATTCTGAACTGAAAGATTTGGGTATCTTCAAATATCCAAATTAAGTAATAATTAAGAATTAAAGGGCATTCGAATTTGAATGCCCTTTTTTTGTGCCACACAGTCAGTTTTAATATAGCCTATTATTTCTGAAATATATTTTTCCAAGACTTCTTATACAAGAATAAAATCCCTGAGGATTTAAATTTGATTAGCCATAGGTTTTACCTGTTGGAATGTAAATACCCAACCTAATTAAAGCCGAAGGGGCAGATATGTAGGTAGTTATAAACAATATCCGTCTTAATTTTCCACACAAGAGAATTTATTAATAATGACCAGATGTTAATAACTTAACAAAAATTTATGTCCCAAGCCTTTAATAAAAAAAGAAAAATCCCCAATATTGTGGTATGAATTTTGAATATAGATTCATATAATCAATTAAAAATGCAAAATCTGATTGGTAAAATATTAAAGCTTCTGAAGGACAAGGTAAGTCATAATAATTCTGAAATCCAATATAATCAGGATGAAATCAGACGGATTCTTGCAGTAGAAAAATTGCCAGGCAAGGAGAAAGACGAGCTTAATGATAGAAATTTGATAAATGAGGAATTATTTATTGAGAATGAAGATTTTTTGCATATGCAACTTCAATTAAGTGAGTTCCTTGAGAAGCATGGACACTTATTTTCCTCTGAAGAAAATGATGAAATACTACAAGATGAAGAGGCAGAGGCAGCTTTACCATATTTTACAAAAACGATTGAAGGCGAACTTAATTATGAACCTGGTCATCCCCAATTTTCTAACATCAGATTTTTTAACAAACTTCTTAAATATTATCAGGAAAAAGAGAATTACGAAATGTGCGATCATCTTGTTAAAATAAAAAGAACAGGAAATAAATTTTAGTCTTCATCTTTTAACTGGTATCTTAGAGTCTTCTTTACTTATTTAGTAATATGAATTCATATTATAATTTTGTAATTGTTGGTGCCGGTAATCTTGGAGCACGACTAGCTTTGGCATTAAAGGATGCTGGTCACACAGCTCTTCAAATAATAAACCGTAATCAGGAAAAGGCTAGAATTCTCTCTGAGAAATTAGGTGCAAGTTATGGTGTAAATATTAAAATTGATGAAAGAGCAGATATAGTATTTATCGCTACTAATGATGACTCTATTCCTGATGTTATAAAAAAATGTAAAAACAAAAATTTTCTTTTTGTGCATTTATCAGGGAGTACATCAATGTCTGTTTTTAATCCTGATATGGAGAATTATGGAGTCTTTTATCCACTTCAGAGTTTTACTGCCGATGTGGATATTAAATTTAATAACATTCCCATTCTTCTTGAGGCATCGAGTGTTGCAAATTATAAGATATTAAAAGATATCGCATATTCAATTTCTGAGAAAGTATTCGAGATGGATTCAGACACACGACTGAAATGTCATCTTGGAGCTATAATTGCAGCAAATTTTAGTAATCATTTCATTGCACTTGGAGAGAACTTTCTTAAAGAAAATGGACTTCCCGTTGAGATTTTGCATCCTTTATTAGATGAGATGATCTCTAAAATAAGAAAACATGGAGCAGAAAAAGCTATGACTGGTCCCGCCAGAAGAAATGATATAGTTAGCATTCAAAAACATATCGAGATATTAAAGGATAAGCCGGAATTACAGAAATTATATACTTTTGTAAGTGATAGCATAATTAATTATTATCGAAAAAGTAATTTTTAAGTTTAATGACAAATTTTAAAGGCGACCTTAGAAAAGTAAAAGCATTTATTTTCGATGTTGATGGAGTCTTTGCCACAAGTAAAGTTTTACTCCATCCTAATGGCGAGTTAATGAGGACAATGAATATAAAAGATGGCTTTGCTTGTTTTTACCTTGTAAAAAAAGGTATCCCTGTGGCTATTATTACAGGAGGTGATTCTGAGTCTGTTAAGACGAGATTTGAGAAGCTGGGTATTAAAGATATCTATATGAAATCTTCCGATAAATTAAAAGATTTTCAAGATTTTATAAATAAGTATGGACTGAAAGCTGAAGAAATTTTATATATGGGTGATGATTTACCCGACTATCCAGTAATGAAGGAAGTAGGTTTTCCCACTTGTCCTGCAGATGCCGTTGAGGAAGTGAAAGCCATTTCCAACTATATATCTGATAAAAATGGGGGAGAAGGCTGTGTCAGAGATGTAATTGAACAAGTTATGAGATTAAATGGACAATGGATGGAAGGTGAAGCTTTCATTTGGTAGAAACTTAAAGATTCATAATGTGATAAATTCCTTTGCAAAATTATTCAGACTTCCAAATTTGCTCATTATTGCTGTTACGCAGTACATGATGCGATATTTTATTATCAAGCCATTTCTTGCTGTTAATAATTTCGAATTACAATTTTCAGATTTTCATTTCTTTTTGTTAGTTCTGTCAACAGTTTTAATTGCTGCAGGAGGATATGCTATAAATGATTATTTCGATACTAAAACAGACCGACTGAATAAGCCTTCAAGAGTAGTAATTGATAAAACAATTAGCAGAGGATTTGCAATTAAGATTCATTCAGCCTTGAGTGCCATAGGGGTTTTGATTGGAGTGTATCTCTCTTTTTTTATCGGTATTCCTGGAATTTCTATAGTTTTCATACTCGCATCTGGAATGTTGTGGTTTTATTCAATGACTTATAAAAAAGAGTTCCTGATTGGAAATCTAATTGTTAGTCTTCTTACAGGAGTTGTACCTGTAATGGTAATCTTATTTGAATTACCCTTGCTGAATGAGGTCTACGGTGACATAATGTTAAAAGTAAATGCAAATTTCAATTATATTTTCTATTGGGTTCTTGGATTTGGTTTTTTTGCCTTTACTACTAACTTGATTCGGGAAATAATTAAAGATGCTGAAGATTTTGAGGGTGATAGTGCCTATGGAATGAATACCATCCCAATCGTTCTTGGCATTAGAATTAGTAAAGTAATAATTAGTATTTTGATAGTAGGATTTCTTGCGTCTTTAGTATTGCTGCTTATAAAGTTTATTATTAATACAGATTCGGGATTCGATTATATTTCAAGTTCTTATTTTACTTTCCTTGTTGTTTTGCCTTCCATTTTTATTATTTTCAAGGTGATTTTTGCTAAATCCAAAAAAGATTATCATCTGGCTAGTCTTTTTATGAAATTCGTCATGCTGTTTGGAATCCTATATTCTGTTGTTGTTTACATTATAATGGAGTATCAGCTTAATTGATTATTGATGTTAACAGAGAAAATTAAAAAATATTCAATTATCCTTGCTACTCAATCGCCTCGACGACATTATTTGATGAAGGAAGCAGGGTTCGAGTTCACAATTTCTGATCTGCATAGTGTAGAGGAGAGATTTCCTGAAGGACTGGATAAATTTGAAATACCGGTTTATCTAGCCGAAATTAAATCTAAGGCATATTCCAGACCTGTACTTAAAAATGAGATTCTTATTACTGCCGATACCATAGTCTGGTTTCAGAACCAACTTATTGGGAAACCAAAAGACAGAGATGATGCTTATAAAACACTTCAGGATTTATCAGGAAATATGCATGAAGTAATTACCGGTGTATGTATTCGTACTTACGATAAAACATATTGTTTTCATGCGCATACCGAAGTCTTTTTCTCAAAAATAAAAGAATCTGAACTAAATTATTATATTGATAATTTTGAGCCCTTCGACAAGGCTGGAGCTTATGGGATACAAGACTGGATTGGTTTCATTGGTATTGAAAGGATTAGAGGTTCATATTTTAATGTTATGGGGCTACCTATCCAAAAATTATATAGAGAACTTGAGAAAATAATTTCTTAGCAAAATCATTTAATAATGAAAATTCGACTTGCACTACTTTTTTTAATCATTTCCTCACTATATCTACATGCCGATGAAGGAATGTGGATTCCCCTGCTTTTAGAGAAATATACTATTACCGACATGCAGGAAAAAGGCTTTAAACTATCAGCCGAAGACATTTACAGTATTAATCAGGCAAGTTTGAAAGATGCCATTGTTGTTTTTGGCCGTGGGTGTACTGGTGAGGTGGTCTCCGATGAAGGTCTTTTATTTACCAATCATCATTGTGGTTATGGCTATATTCAATCGCATAGTAGTGTTGAAAAAGACTATCTTAAAAATGGTTTCTGGGCAATGGATCGCAGCATGGAACTCCCAAATGAAAATATTAGTGCTACATTTCTTATTAGGATTGAGGATGTAACTAAAGCTGTTTTAGAAGGTCTGGAGAAGGATGCTAATGAAAAGGAAATACAAAAATTGATACAAGCAAACATTAATAATTTGGTTGAAAATGCAACAGCTGAGAGTCATTACAGAGCAGTTGTTA
Organism: Bacteroidales bacterium; assembly: GCA_023135955.1. Lineage (GTDB taxonomy): Bacteria > Bacteroidota > Bacteroidia > Bacteroidales > JAGLSB01. The sequence goes on from JAGLSB010000435.1 coordinate 11,433, forward strand.
AACCCTTTTATTATGGTAACGAGTACTATATGTTTGTTTATGAGGTTTTTAATGATGTTAGGCTTGTCGGGGCACCTCCGGAAGCTATAGGAAATTACGGTAAAGACTTTGACAACTGGATGTGGCCAAGACATACAGGTGATTTTAGCGTTTTCAGAATCTATGCAGACGATAAAAATCAACCTGCTGATTATTCCCCAGACAATGTTCCCTATAAGCCTAAGAAATACCTCCCAATTTCTATTAAGGGTATTGAAGAAAATGATTTTACTATGGTTATGGGATATCCAGGAAGTACAACACAATTTTATACAAGTGATGCTGTCGAACTATACGTAAATAAATCTTATCCAAAGAAAATAGCACTCCGTGATCAGAGACTTAATATCATGGATAGCTTTATGAAGGAAGATGATAATGTACGCATACAATATGCTGCCAAATTTAGGAGAATTAGTAATGCATGGAAAAAATGGCAAGGAATTATCATGGGAGTTAACAAGACTTCAGCTATTGAAATTAAAATTGAAGAAGAAAAGAAATTCACAGAATGGGTAAATGAAGATGCTTCCAGAAATGAAAAATACGGGACGGTTCTTGATGACTTAAAAAAGCAGTATGCCGATTTGGAGAAATATATTCATGTCTATGATTATGCTGGAGAGGCACTCATGACAAATGAGCTAATGAGTTTTGTAGTAAGTCTTAATTCATTCATTCTTAGAAATGAAGATAAGAGTATTGATGATAAAATTCGGGCTAGGGATGAATTTATTACGTATACGGAAAGTTTCTTCAAGGATTATTATATGCCTATAGATGTAAATATATATTCGGCTATGTTACAGTCTTTTAAAAAAGATATCCATTCTGATTTTCATCCGGATCTTTATGGTAAAATTCAAAAAAAATTCAAAAATGATTTTGATAAATATGCTGAAGCAACTTATTCTCATTCAAAGTTTGTGGATCTCAATTCAGTATTAGAGATGCTAAAACACTATCCGCAAAATGAGAATAAACTCTTTAAGAGTGTAACTAAGGATGCTCTTTTCGCGGATTATCAGTCTATTCTTAGCGTTTACTCTAATAGTGTAAACAAGCAGTATCATGAAATTAATGATGAGATCAATAAGAATTATAAAATTTATGTAAAAGCTTTAAGAGAAATGAATGAAGGAAAATCTACTATGTATCCGGATGCTAATTTTACGATGAGAGTGGCCTACGGAGAAGTAGAAGGATATAATCCTATCGACGCAGTCAATTATGATTTCGAAACGCATCTGAGTGGTATTATTGAGAAATATAAAAAAGGTTTTGAAGACTATATAATTCCTGAAAAGTTATTAGAGTTATATAATAATAAAGACTTTGGAAAATATGCCGATGCAGAGGGGGATATGCCCGTGTGTTTTGTTGCCTCCAACCATACTTCAGGGGGTAATTCAGGGAGTCCTGTACTAAATGCTGAAGGTGAGTTGATAGGTTTGAATTTCGACAGAAACTGGGAAGGGACCATGAGTGATATATATTACGATAAGTCGATTTGCCGGAATATTGTTGTTGATGTTAGGTATGTACTTTTTGTTATCGACAAATTTGCCGGGGCGGGATATTTGATTGAGGAAATGGAGCTTGTGGATTTCTAGTCTTATTGGGCTTTCAGCCCGGATATAAATTTGAGTGGTGCATTGCTGAAAGCGGGAAGCAAAAACAACCATTATCAATTATTCCATTGTTCTCAAACTACTTCCCTAATAATTTTGTATTTAATTTCAAATCTATATATTTGTGCCACCTTTTTTAAAATAATAACACGATGTCTATAAAACGTTTTGGTGTTTCTTTGGAGGATAGCTTGCTTGAGAAGTTGGATAAACTTGTTGAAAAGAAAAGGTTTCCCAATCGTTCTCAGGCCATTCGTCATTTGATTCATAAGAACCTTATTGAGGAAAAATGGGAAAATGACGAGGTGGTTGCCGGTGCTATTGTTATTATTTACGATCATAATTTAAGGGAATTACATGAGAAAGTAAATTCTCTTCAACATGAGTATAATTGCCTCACATTAGCAGGTCAGCATATTCATATCGATAATAATAATACCCTGGAAGTTATAACCGTGAAGGGAAAAGCAAGTAAATTGAAAAAACTAGCTGACAAACTAACAGCTATAAAGGGGGTAAAGCACGGAGAACTGGTAAAAACAGGAATTGACTGATTTTTTTTGCTCAGGCAGTAACACGAAATTATATAAAGTAACATCATAATTTATTAATAATTCATTATAACATTAATAACAAATCCTTTAAAATGAAGAAGATATTTATCGCAGTAGCATTCATGACATTGATAGGAAATTTGAAATCACAGTCTATAACTGATACCCTTATTATTGATGAAGTTGTGGTTACAGGCATGAGAGTAGAAGTGGCAAGGAAAAATCTGCCAATGAATGTTTCTGTTATTTCTCAGGAGCAAATTGATGAAATTCAAGAATCTGCTGTTCTAACCATGGTAAGCAGAAGAATACCTTCACTTTTTGTAAATGAGCGTGGAGTAACTGGTTTTGGAAGGGTTGGGAGTTCATCAGCCGGAAATATTTCCGTCAGAGGTGTTGGTGGTAATCCAAATTCTCAGGTCTTGGTTTTAGTGGATGGACATCCTCAGTATATGGGAATTTTTGGTCATCCTTTGCCTAATAATTATGTGTCTTCAGATTTGCAAAGGGTTGAAATTGTCCGTGGACCTGCCTCAATTTTATATGGTTCTAATGCAATGGGAGGTGTTTTGAATTTTATTACAAAGGAGCAGAAAGAAGATGGTGTATCTGGTAGTATGAGACTTGGGATGGGTTCTTATAATACTCAAAAATTAATGACAAATACTGGATTTAAAAAAGGTAAATTCGATTTTTTCATTTCTTATAATCATGATGAAACTGATGGCCACCGTGATAATATGGATTTCAGAATCGATAACTCATTTGCAAAAGCAGGCTATAAGATAAACGAAAACTTAAAGCTTACTGCCGATTTTAATATTGCAGATATGAAAGGACTTGACCCGGGAATGGTCGATTCTGCTGATGAATTATTCGTCGCGAATATGATTAGAGGCAAAACATCTGTTTCATTAATGAATAGCTATGAAAAGATTGAAGGTGGAGTCTTTGCTTTTATGAACTTTGGTGACCATGATTTCTCCGATGGGTGGAAATCTAATGACGAAAACTATGGAGTTTCTTTTTATGAAGGCTTGAAGCTCATTAAGGGAAACTTAATTACAGTTGGATTTGATCATAAATCATATGGTGGACGAGGTAATATTGCATTTCCACCAACAAATGCAAATAAATGGCTTTCTGTAACTGAAACCGGAGCTTATTTGATAGCTCAGCAGAATTTATTTGATAACAGGATTATTCTTACAGCTGGTGGACGCTACGAAAATCATTCACTTTTTGGAAGCCAGTTTATTCCTCAAACTGGAGTCTCCATTAATTTAATTGATAATATGAGCATTAAAGCATCTTATTCAGGTGGTTACAGAAGTCCAACCATAATGGAGCTTTATCTTTTCGCTCCAAATCCTAAGTTGTTGCCTGAAGAAAGTAATAACATAGAAGCTGGAATTGCCAATACATTCTTGAATGGTAAACTTAAAACGGAACTCACAGTTTATAATGTTAAGGGAAGCAATTTAATTGTAATGGATTATTCCAATGCCCCACCACCTTCAAGAAAAAATGCTGGAGAATTTAATCATAAAGGTGTGGAGCTTGAAGCATATTATAATCCTGGGAAAGTCTTATCTTTTGACTTTACTTATTCTTATCTGAATATGGAAAACCCAAAATTAGCTGCTCCGGAGCATCAGCTTTTCACTGGCTTCAATTATAATTTAAATAAATTATCATTTGCTATTCAAGGGAATTTTATTGGAGGTTTATATACTTCAACTTCATCCGAAGTACTCAATCAGGAAATTAAGGAAGATTATCTTTTATTGAATGCAAGCGTGAAATATAATCTCGCAAGTAATGTGGAGTTATTTGTTAGTGGAAAAAACTTACTTAATACAGATTATCAGATCGATTACGGGTATATTATGCCTGGTATTAATTTTATGAGTGGGGTGGGTATAAGATTCTAGGATTGAGGAAATAGAAAATTGAAACAATAATAAGGATAGTGAATTCTTAGTTGGTATAGATATTTGGGTGAGATAGAAATTCCCCTATTAAATTCTTTGATCAATCAATTGAAATAATCCTGTGTACTGACCAACAACATCAATAATTTCTTGATCTTTTACCGTTTTAAGTAGGTATTCAAGCAGAAAATAACCATCATTCTCGCTCACTTCAACCGTGCCCTCAATAATTTGGTATCTATCAATTGAAGTGTCGTTTATTATCTCAATATAGGCTTCAACAATTTTATTTGGTAATCTCTCGGGAGTATTTTCAAAATAGTATACTCCTGTACTTAATTCATCTAAGGAAGGTGAGTTAGCATCAAAATAAATAAGTAAAGAGTAATCGGAAACAGCACGAATCTGTGGATTGAAAGTCCCGTCGGTAAAGTAAATGTCAAAATCAGAACTCAAGGAATCCGTTTCCCCCCAAATTTCAATAATTGCATTTGGCGTTGCATATTCTGTTTCATCCATAATAAATCCATTCCACCCAACTTCAAGTTCAGAAGTATTTATCTTATCTTCTGGAATAGGATCCTCATTTTCACATGAAGTTAAAACTGTCAGAAATCCTGTGATCAGTATTGTAATAATTAATCTAATTTTCATTTATAGTCTACAGATTATTGCAATAAAGCAAAAACAACTTAGTTTTCAGTGGTTAATACGAAATACATATCGTAAAGTTACACTGATACCTAATAAATTAATTTTAAATTTAAAAGATTGTCCTATAGGTGAATAGATTACTAGTATTAAAAAAAAGACCTGTCGATTGAATCATCGGCAAGTCTAATTTTAATTGAATACTATTTGGGGTGATATTGATTCCCCGATTAATTATTCAAATAAGTTTCGGGATCAACAGACTCACCATTTACTCTAACTTCATAATGAAGATGTGGGCCTGTGGACATCCCTGAGCTTATTCCACACCAGCACACCCTCACTTTCGTTCTTTCAAAGCATAAATTGCAAAGCTGGCAAGCCAATGTCCTCCTTCATAATTACCATCTGTTACATAGGATAATGAAAAATTGATGTGATCATCAGCAATCTGGTTTAGATGCTGATATCCGGGAAAATCTCTTACCAATCCGTATAAACACCAAGCTCGACTAAAGTTTACACCATCCAAATGTACAAGATGGCCATCGGTTCGATCGCTTACAATACCAGGGTCAAGTTTGAATTCAGTATTTGAAAGTTCCGGTAGAAATTTGTTCAGCCAGCTTTTGAATTCTTTTTTGTTTAAAACTTTTCTCATTATATCAACTTCCTGAAGGCAAGGTGAGAGAAAATCATAACCTCCGGGCTCCCATTGCATTGGGCAATTTTCATCGTAGTAATAAAAATCTTTGGCTCTTTCAGCGATGGCAGATTTTAGTAATTCATTTCCTGAAGTTATCGCATAATCATAAGCAAAGCTAAGTCCAAAGGCAGTATTTGTATGCGTACCTACTCTAATCGGGTATTGTAATTTGGGAAGAAATTCAATATACATATCTACCATAAACTTTGTAAGAGGTAGTAAATTTTCACTTAACTCTTTTCCAAGCGGATCATCCCAGGTTTCAACTTCTTCTGCTAGTTTTAACAGCCAGGCCCAACCATATGTCCTTTCGAAAGTTTTGTTGTGTTCTCCTTTAAAATATTCTATTTCCTTGAGTATATTTTCACTTGAAATTCTTTTTGATAGCATAATCTTAATAGAATCAGCCTTATCCAAATCAGGAAATTGCTTAAGGAGTCTGACTAATGACCAATGTCCATGAACAGATGAGTGCCAGTCAAAACATCCATAAAATGCAGGATGGAGTTCATTGGGAGGCTTAAGATCCGACTCACTACCAATAGTTTGGTTTAATTTATTTGGGTATTCCTGATCAATACAACCAATAGGAAGGCTCGCCAGTCGATTTGCTTGTTCTAAATCTAGAATTGGAGAGGAATTGCTTGATATTTCATTATTTGAATAGTTGTGTTCCTGTTTATTTTGAATACATGAATTCAAAAGAATTGTTACCCCAAAAAATAAAATCGCAATATTTTTCATAAGTTAAATAGTTATTAAGTTAATTCTCAGATTACCATTTCTGATGGACATGCTCTTTAATCAATTCATCATATATATTATTTACTTCATCCATTTGAGTATCTGTAAGTTTCATTTGTTCAGAGGCTTTTACATTCAGGCCAACCTGGTCAACCCTGGAGGCTCCCGGAATAATACAACTTATTTCTTTTCGCATAAGAATCCAGTTCAGAGCTGTAATGGCCAGATTCTGCTGGTCTGGAAATAGTGCTTTTAATCGTTCAACAGCTTTTATCCCAATATTGTATGGAATTCCTGCAAATGTTTCTCCTTTATCGAAAAACTCCCCATTAATATTAAAATTTCTATGATCTTCTTCTTCAAATCTGGTCTCAGTACCGAATTTCCCTGTCAATAAACCACTTGCAAGAGGGACACGAATAATCAATCCTACATTTTTTTCTTTTGCAAGTTGGAATAGTTGTTCATGGGGACGTTGTCTGAACATATTATAAATTATTTGAATGCTTGTTACATTTTCAAATTCAATTGCTTTTATTGCTTCTTCTATTTTCTCAACACTTACTCCAAGATTTAGGATTTTCCCCTCTTCTTTTAATTTATCGAACTCTGCAAATATTTCCGGACGATAATAAACTTCTGTTGGTGGACAGTGCAATTGTATGAGATCCAGACAATCAACATTTAATCTTTGTAATGAATCTTCAACATATTTTCTAAGTACTGAAATCTGGTAGCCCTCATTCATATGAGGATTAATCTGCCTTCCACATTTTGTTGCAACATAAATTCTTTCTGTACTGTTTTTTAAGACTTTACCAACGGCTTTTTCGCTTTCACCTGCTGAGTAAACATCTGCAGTATCAATAAAATTAACTCCAGAATCAATTGCGCTGCGAATAATATTCTCTGCTAGTTTATGATCAAATTTACTGCCCCATATCCCCCCAACCTGCCAGGTTCCAATGGAAATTTCAGAAATTTTGAATCCGGTTTTACCTAATTTTCTGTATTTCATGGATTGAATTTTATTATTAATATTCAGACAAATTTCAAATCAATGTACATTGGTATTAATGTCACTTTGTATTTCATTTTAAAGATATAAATATTTATACTTGAAGTGAGTCTATCAGCAGATAAAAAAGATCTTGTATTTAAGTTTCAGCATAGAAATATACTTTACCCCTTTAAATAAAGTAATAAATCTATTCATTAAAATCTTTTTTAAATTATATT
>JAGLSB010000436.1 GCA_023135955.1 Bacteroidales bacterium
GGATATTTATATTTTTGTTTAATATTTCACCTTCCTAATAAAGATGCTTTACTGAAAATGGAGAAGAATTGGATCATAAAACAACAAGGAGATGAAAAGCATGTAAGGCATTTACAGGAAGCCCTGTCTGTTGATAAGTCATTGGCTAATATACTTGTACAAAGAGGAATAACCAGCTTTGATGAGGCCAAAGCTTATTTTCGTCCCGACTTATCCAATTTGCATGATCCTTTTCTGATGAAAGATATGCAAATTGCTGTTAATAGAATTCATACCGCCATTGAGAAAAAGGAAAACTTGCTTATTTATGGTGACTATGATGTAGACGGTACCACAGCAGTTTCATTGGTATATAAATATTTCAAAGATTATTTTGAGAATATTGAATATTATATTCCCGATCGCTACAATGAAGGTTATGGCATATCAAAAAATGGAATTGATTTTGCTTTTGAAAATGGTTATTCTCTGATAATTGCACTTGATTGCGGAATAAAAGCTATCGATAAGGTTGAATATGCACAAAGCAAAGGCATTGATTTTATAATATGTGATCATCACACTCCCGGAAAATCTATTCCAAAAGCTGTAGCTGTTCTGGATGCCAAGCGAGATGATTGTCCATATCCATATAAAGAACTAAGTGGATGTGGTGTTGGATTCAAACTAATACAAGCATTTCAATCCAGTATGAAAAAAGATTTTAACGATCTTAAAACATATCTGGATCTTGTCGTTGTCAGTATTGCCTCAGATATAGTTCCTATTACAGGTGAAAACAGGATTCTTAGTTTCCATGGATTGAAGCAGCTTAATACTAATCCAACAATAGGAATTAAAACCATCTTAAAAATATCCGGAGTTGAAGATAAGGATATAGGAATTGAGGATATTGTTTTCCGTGTAGGACCAAGAATTAATGCTGCAGGAAGAATGGAGAGTGGCAGGAAAAGTGTTGATTTATTGGTGTCAGAAGATGAGAAACCAGCAATGTTGATTGCAGAGAAAATTAATGATATAAATATTGACAGAAGGAGTATTGATAGCAACATAACACAGGAAGCTTTAGCTTTACTCGATTCTAATGAAGGCTTGCAAGACAAGAAATCAACCATATTATATAATCCTGAGTGGCATAAAGGCGTAATAGGTATTGTTGCCTCCCGGCTGATGGAACATTATTATCGGCCAACGATCGTACTTACAAAGTCTAATGGATTTGTAACCGGATCGGCACGAAGTGTAAATGGTTTCGACCTTTATAAAGCTATAGATGAATGTTCTGATTTATTGGAGAATTTTGGGGGGCATAAATATGCTGCGGGTTTAACTCTTAAAGTGGAAAATCTTGAAAAGTTCAAGAAAAAATTTGAGGAAGTTGTTGAAGAGAATATACACCCGGATCAGCTTATCCCAATTGTAGAAATTGATGCTGAATTGCAGTTGAACCAGATTGATGATAAATTTTACAGGATACTGAAACAGTTTCGACCCTTTGGCCCGGAGAATATGACTCCTGTATTCCTGACAGAGAATGTTGGTGATAATGGAGAGGGCAAATCGGTTGGAAGCAATAATGACCATCTTAAACTTTCTCTAATACATGAGGATGATCCATATAAAGTATTTCCCGCAATTGCTTTTGGTCACGGAAAAAGTCTGAAAAAAATCAGAGGTGGTCATGCTTTCGATATTTGTTACTCAGTAGATCAAAATAATTTCAGGGGAGCTAACACTCTACAACTGAATATTAAGGATATTAAAACCGATTAATCTTTGAGATTGAAGTTGTACTATTTATTCCTAAAAGTTTTACAAACAGTTTAAAACTGAACACTAAGGTTTTCTCTGCGAGCCTTTGAGTAGTAGTTTATCTCGTATATTTCTGGATTTTTTACGCAAAGTCACGCAAAGTTTTCGCTAAGGATTTTCCCTGCGAACCTCTGCGTAAAACCTCTTTCTCATATTGTATATATCCATTGAATTTTAAATGTTGAGAAGATAGTTCCAGAGCGTTTTTCTATTCCACTTCCACTCGAATATTCATTTTTATAAATATTGAAAGATCCTTTTACTCCAAACTTAAATTTTTTATGGTTGAAACGTAAATTTAAAAGTATATTCTGGCCTGTTCGATAGAAAACAGGTGTGTAAAAGCTATAAAGAAGGTCATGTTCCCATGAATATATTCTTACTGACCAATCCGGGATATCAAACATAGTATACCTGAAATTTATTGAGAGCATTTTGTCAGGAAATTTTTTATTTATTTCCTGATAAATAAGATACCCAGATCGTGTTTGATCTAAAGTCTTATAATTTTTGATCTCTATTTTATTCCTGAGATTTAATTTATCAGAGAAAATATAATTTGTTTGCATTACAAAACGGGTGTTGTTCGCAGCATCCATTTCTGCTATATTATTTTCCTCCGACAATGTTTTTTCATGAAAGAGTTCCTTCTTAATAAGAGTTTTTATGTAAAAATTCTTGTTCCACAACCATTTGGCATTAATCAGCATATCGGTACCGGAATATGGAGATGTGTCATTATACCTCATCCAGGGAAAACTGTAACAGTCGATATACGCATTAAGAATCAAGAACCTGAAAGGAAAAGTTTCTACTCCAAGATAGACACCTTTTTCATTTCTTGTGTTTGAAGATTCGGAGAAACTATTGGAATGCAATGAAATATACCGGGGTGAAAAATAACGATAACTCAAACTCATACTTAACAAAGGATGTAGATATGCATTTATGATTTGTTGAATGGCCAGATTATAATTTTTGTCAAGGGCAAACTCACCCGACATATTGAATTTTGATAAGAGTTTG
>JAGLSB010000437.1 GCA_023135955.1 Bacteroidales bacterium
TGTTTTATCAAGAGCGATCCGGTTTGGATACCATTAGGAACGAGCATTGAGGAAGATCCATTCCAAAACTTGAAGATTTATCCAAATCCCACTCCTGGAATTTTCACCATTGAAATGGACAACTCAATTTTCGGCGAACTAATTACCCGAATCTTCTCACAGAATGCAACTGAGATTTTGAACATTAAATTCAACAAAACAACCCATCATTTCAAAGCTCAGGTTGACCTTAGCGGACAAGGACAGGGTATGTATATAATTACATTTGTTTTGGATAAATACAAGGCAGAGAGAAAGATTGTTGTGGAGTAGCCTCCCAAGCGAAGCGCCTCCCAAGTGAACGAAGTGAACATCTCCCAAGCGAAGCGTCTCCCCAGTGAACGAAGTGAACATCTCCCAGGCGAAGCGCCTCCCAGCGAACGCATTGAGCATCTCCTATGTGAGCGAAGCGTGTTGATTGGATTATCTCTGGATGAGGATAGAGCGAGTAGGAGATTGATGGTGGAGTAAAAAAATCGAATTTTTGTCAAAAACAGAGCTTTCAGGTCATATAAAAAGTTTATTTTTATTATTATTTTTCTTGGAAAATAAATTCTTAAGAGATGAAACATTTTATTAGTTACTTATTTGCGCTGGCTTTTATCTTTCCGGTATTTGCAGCTCCTATTGATTTTTCTGATAAAGAAAAGACGGTAATATATACTCATTCCATGAATGCTCTTAAGGATTACCAGAGATTTATTAATGAAATGGGAGAGTTTGCTGTTAATAATATGGAAGCTGCTCAAAGTAGTTCTGAGAGTTTTTTGGAATTATTTGTAAACAGACAGGTTCTTATTTTTAACGATTTGGATCCAGCACATAGTTTGAGTCCTTTCTATGAAGCAGAAACCTATATTACTAATTTGTTCCTTTGGTATCCGGATGGAATGAGAATTGACATGGATTTTGAGAATGCCAAAGTAGGGAATATTATGCAACATGAAGATGAAATTTATTCACTTGATATTTTAATGCCAAAAAATATTGATGGTAATTACCTGAATCGAACACTGAATAAAAATACAGAAGATTTATTGTTCCGAATAGCCTTTAATAGAAAAGGAGGAGGATTTGGGAATTATAAAATTGTAGGGATAAGAAATACTGATACTGCGGTAATTCCAGACTTTAATAAAAATCTTGAAGAAGTCAATTCCGAGCAGATGGACGAAAACGATCTAATAAAAGTAAGTGATGGAATGAGAGCAGTAATGTACGATTATTCAAATTTTCTGGCCCTGCTTGGCGATCCTGAAGAATTTGAAGAAGATAAAGTTTATTACAGGGAAAGTTTTAAAGCTTTATTTGAAAATGTTGAGGTGAAAATTTATAACGACATTACACCAAATCCTGAAAATTCTTTACTTTCTGTTGAAGATTACCTTTTAAAATTTTCTACTGACTACCCAAAGGGAATTAGTAATATCTCTTTACCTGTCGACTCAGCCATTATTGGAAAAGCTATTAAAACTGAGGAAGGATATTATTACGCCTATCTGAATATTGATAAATTTTTCTCGGGAAATTATCAGGAAAAAGAAGTGCTAAGAGAAATGTTTCCTCTCACCGTTAAAATTCGTTTTGATAAATCGGGTAACGCATTCACAGATTTTAAAATACAAAGTATAGATATTGAAGTGGAAGATTATTATCAGGCCAGTGAAAATGCTGAAGAATTTAGCCTTCCGGAAATGAGTATTACCACCATTTCAAGAAAGGGATGGTCCATGGGAATTGAAGGATCATATGGATTGAGTCCTGTAGAGAATGCGATGCTTAACTCAGTTAGCATGGATTATGATGCACATACATGGGAATCAACTCCGGGTTATGGAATTAAAGCCGGACTTAATGCATACTATTTTATTAATGATAATATTGGTTTTAAAACAGGACTGAGTTACAATACTTATGAAAGTAGCTTTAACCTTTCCGGAACCTTTACAGACACTGAATTATCCACCGATCTTAACGATGATAGTTATCATAAAATTATTGCAGCCGAATACGATTCTGCCGTAAGTTTAAGCTATGTTGGCATACCATTTGTATTTAACTACACAAGTGGGGTTCCCGGTAAGATTGGATTCTTTGCAGAAGTGGGCGCAGTAGTTGGAATTAAAGCTACTGCACAATATGAATCAACAGGAGATTATCAATTCTATGGTTATTATCCATCTCATCCGGCGGTTACACAATATCTCTATATTGAGGAATTAGGTTTTTATGATGAAAA
>JAGLSB010000438.1 GCA_023135955.1 Bacteroidales bacterium
GGATCAATTCTGTAATTTTCAAGTCCCGACTCAACAATAACCCTTGCTTCAGAGATTTGTGTCCAAATAATCGGGATCCCCAACCATGGATCAGATGAGCCCCATCTACCGGGACCTACAAGGACATAATTTCGTCCACTATCCTTAAATTTTTTATTGAGACCTTCAATAATGATTGCTATTTCAGGATTATTGGCAGCCTCAAACTTCTCAGGTCTAACATAAACAAAATCAAATATTTCCGAAAATTCACCATTCCCCAGAGCTTTATTTGACAGGATTAATGCTTCTTCATCTTTCACATCTTTCATCTCAAATATCTTTGACTGATCATTTTCAACTATAGGCCTAATCTGCAGGAGATTAAATATACCGGGTAGTCCTTTTGGAACATTCAAATCTACTGCGAACTCAATTTCAATAGGCAGATTCATTTCCTTTTGGCCAACCTCCAATAAGGTCTTTAATATTTCTGCAAGAGGAAATACTTCATGTTTTAAAATATTTGAAAATGAAATTAGCTTCTTAGCTTTTTCAACGAAACCATTACGAACCATATTCGTATCATAATCATAATACGAAATGGCATGCTTGAATGAGGGATCATTTTTAGCTTCCCTGATTTTCAGCTTTTTAAGGTTTACAGAATCATCTGTTGAGGTTACAAAACTATCTGAATTCAAATCAAGTGCATAAAAAGTCTTTTGAGTATCACGAATTATTGTATCTGGTGAAGAAAGTTGCAAAATCTTTTTGGGATAGCTGGGAGAAAATCTAAGCGAGATTCCGCCATCAACAATATACTTACCAAGGCCATACGCAATATTACATATTCCATCCACAGCTTTCTCTGGCCCTACTGGATAAAAATTAATGGATCGAGCTACTCCGGATATAGTTGGATAAAACAAATTATCCGTTTCTGCCCCACAAACTTCCTGAAGGATAATACCCATCTTTTCCTCATCAATAACGTTTGAAGTGGCTTCCATGTATGCTTTACTTGATTTATAATACACACAGGCGTAAACAGATTTTATTGCATCAGAAAGCATTCTGATCGTAAGAGCATGATCAGAACTAATACAGGGTATCATATATGTGGAATAAACTCCCGCAAAGGGCTGATAATGACTGTCTTCTAGTTTGCTTGAAGACCTGATTGCGATAGGATTCCTAATAATTGATACAAAAGCATACAAATCCTGATGTAGCCATCCCGGCAACTTGGCTTTAATAAAATGATTAAGAATTTCATCATCACTTAGATCGGAAAGTGCAATTTTATGAAGATCATTATTATCCATAAATTCATCGAAAACATCTGTACTCAGAACTACAGTACGAGGAATAGTAATTAAAGCACGTCCAAACTTATTGAAAAGGTTATGCTTTTTAATTACTGAATTGATAAAGGCTAGTCCTCTGGCCTTACCTCCAATGGAGCCTTCCCCAATTCTTGTAAAAGTTAAGTAATCGTCATAATTAGATTTATCAAATTCTGCAATTATACCCCTTCCCTTGCTTATTCTAAAGCTTGCAATTGCTTCATATATATAATTTCGAATATCATCCAGCTTCTTAAAGTCTTCTGCTCTAACATATTTGAGAATTTGCGCAACCGGAAATATTGCTCTGGCATTAAGCCATTTAGAAAAATCATTTTTTGAAACATGATATTCAAATACATTATCCGGAATTGCAAGTATTTGATGCTGTAATGCTTGCAAATCGGCAGCACGACATAATTCCTCTCCCGTGTCCGGATGTCTGAAAATAAATTCACCAAAAGCAAAATTCCTGATTATATAATTTCTTAAATCTATCGACAATGTTTTAGAGTACTTATGAAGAAATCCTACCTTTAACTCATTGGCAGCTGCATGATTTGTCACGTCAGAAGATTGTAAAAGAAAAGGAAGATAAGGATCTTCCTCTTTGACTACTCCGCACAACTTAAGACCTGCCTTGGTTTTGCTATCTCTTTCATTATCTACCTTATAACTTACATCTGAGATGATTCCCAGAAGATTTTCTTTATATTTTCTGAATAAAGCCAGGGCATCGTCATAAGTCTTTGCCAAAAGAATTTTTGGTCGTCCCCTCATTCTAAGCATTTTCTGATGCTCGTTTAATGCCTCCTTCATAAACTCCCTGGATTGCTTCAGAATAATTTTATAAAGTAGTGGAAGATAGACAGAAGTATACCTGATAGAATCTTCAACAAGAATTATGGTCTGAACACCAACAACTTCTACATCATGCTCAGCATTCATTTTATCCTCAATCAACTTAATAATAGCTAGAAGCAAATCTGCATTCCCTAACCAACAGAAAACATAATCAATTGCCGAAAGGTCTTCGTTTTGAAGCTTCAGAGACACTTCCCGATTATAATGTGTTAATACTACAATTGGGATATCCTGATAAGATTTTTTTATTTGCTTTGCCAGTTCAAAAGTATCTACGTCACCGATATTCAGCATTTCCAGAATGAGATCAACCTCTTCGCTCTCAAGTATTTCAAAAGCCATCTTCGCACTACTTGCTTTAATAAATACAGGCGGATATCTCAGATTAAGAGAAACATATTCATTGAAAATCTGTTCGTCAATTCTACCATCTTCCTCAAGCATAAAGAAATCGTAACTACTACTGATTATTAGGACAGTACGAATACGTTTCTGCATTAATCCGCCAAACTCCGTCATATTAAAATCGATCGAAGGCAAATCAAAAGCATTATGTTGTAAATGAAGAGGATCTGTCATAATTATTATCCTGAAATCTGTTTACTAAATGAATCTTTATATATTACCGAGATTCGCTTTTTACCGTCCATAAGCACACATACTGGATCCTTAAATCGTATATGTCTTAAAAAATGACTTTCCTCCATTATCTCCTGGTCTTTTATATAATCCCAATCAATAAATTCATTGATTGAAGAATATTGGATAGACATATATCCGATATTCATTGAAGTCACATTATGGAAAAAGTGAGATCCAAGTGAAGCATCAAGAGGAAAATCGGGCAGGCTGGTTTCCACAATAACTTTGGCTCCTGAAATATTGGACCACTTTACCGGTATACCAATAAGGGGATCTCGTGTGCCCCATCTACCGGGCCCAATGAGCATATAATTCCGTTTCTCACGTACCAGTTTTTTATTAAATTTATTAATCTCTGTTACAATTTCTTTGGTTTTTAGTTTATCAAAGTTATCTTCCCTGACGTAGACTAAATCTATGAGATTATCTACTTTCCCGTTACCCATACTTCTTTCAGCATAAATGACAAGTTCATGCTTCTTTAATGTTTCCAGATTAATAGAATATTCTTCGCTACCGCCAAGCAATGGTTTAATCTGTAATAAATAAAATGAAGGTTTACCATTCTCAGATTTATTCAGATCCACGCCATACTCAACTTCTATAGGGCATCCAAGAGCCTCTTTCCCAATATCAAGAATAAAATCTAATGTATCTGCAAGAGGGGCATAATTGTATTTCAAAATATCGGCAAAATCAACAATTCTGGGGCCAGTTGTATCTAAGCCTGGCATTATTCTATCATTATCAGGATCGTAAACAGAGGCAATATGATTTATTGTACCATGTTTTTCAGCATCTGAAATATTGAGCCGTGATAAATTACTTTCAGGTCCTCCATGCAGCAGATCCAGATCTTGCTTCAGCAAATCAAGGGCAAAATATTCAACCTGAGTATCTCTTAAAAGAATTTTAGGAGAATTAATTTCTAAATTAGGATATTTTGGTGAAAAACGATGAGCTTTTTCTCCGTTTACGACATAATGGCCTAAACCAAGAGCTGCAATAGCAAAGCCATCCTCGGGCTCCATGTGAGCAACAGGATAGTAATTATGAGATTGTGCTGTTCCGCTAATATGAGGATAGAAATGATTTTCAAATTGGTTTCCTACTACTTCCTGAATAACTATACCCATTTTTTCCTCTTCCAATTTATAATTTATGGCCTCAAAATATGACCTTGATTCATTGGAATATATAGATGCATAAACTAATTTAATTGCATCGGTAAGCTGTGAAAGCCTGACATTAAAATCATCGTTGTTATTTGGTAAAAAGAATGTTTCGAAAATTCCGGCAAAAGGTTGTGTTGTGCTGTCTTCTAGCAAGCTGGAAGACCTAACAGCCAAAGGCTTCTTCTCAACTTTCAATAATGACCGTAACTTTTTATCAAGATGATAAGATAATTCCCCTTTAATAAACATTTCCCGTATCTGAATATAAGAATATTCTCCGTGAATGGTATTATGCAGATTGTTCTTTTCTAAAAAAATATCAAACTCATCTGTTCCAATAAAGGAGGTTCTGGGAGTGCGGATATTTATGTCTGGAATTAAATCAGAAAAATTAAGGTTATAAATAAGTGTATTGATAAATGCAAGACCCCTTCCCTTTCCTCCAAGGGCGCCCATTCCGAGACTAACAATATTTCTTTCATCAAGCAATGCAGATTCTTCAAAATTTACAATTTTTCCGGTATTGGACTCATTCCTGTATTTATTTATGGCATATTTTAGATAATCTCTGAATTCGTTCGGATCCTCAAAATCAGAAACTCTCACAGGATTTATTAGTTTGGCAATTTTAATTTCTCCTCTAGCCATCAACCAAAGTGAAAAATGATTTCTCTTTCCATGATAAATCAGAGATTCCACAGGAATAGTTTCAATTTGCTTCTCAAATTCTTTAAGAGATTTTGCCTCACCAATTTTTCTGCCTCCCGGGTCCCTGTACTCAAAATTCCCGAATCCAAGATGATGACTAATAAAACTCTTGATGTCCTGTATTAGTGTATCAGAATTCTTATTAATAAATATAGACTTTAACTCAAAGGCTAATCGGGAATTTTGATCATCCGAAGATTGAATAACTGTTGGAAGTCCAGGGTACTGACTTTTAACTTGTTTTACCAAAAGGAAACCTGCCTGGTCATCCAGTTTACCTTCACGAAAGAATTCGACATCTGTGATCAGACAAAGAATACTTTCACCATAATTATTGATAATATCAAGTGATTCTTCATAGCTTGATGCAAGAAGAATCTTGGGTCTTGCCCTGAGTCGGAGGACTTTGAATAAATCATCTGTAGAAACATCATCGATAATTCTTTTGGTCTGATCCATTACTGAATTATACAACAATGGCAAGTAGCGTGAATAATACTTTTCTGAATCTTCTACCAGTAGTATTACCTTTACAAGACCAATCTGAGTATCATTTTCAACATTGACCCTATCCTCTAAATGCTTAACCATAGCAAAGAAAATAGTAGAATCTCCATTCCAAACAAAAAGCTTATCTATATGAGCAAAATTATCTTTTTTAGACTTAAAAGTGCTTACTTCCAGATTATTATTCAGAAGTACGTATACCGGAATATATATAAAGTCTTTTTTAATCGTTTTAGCGAGTTTTAAAGGAGTTATTCTGTCGCTGCCAATCATTAGAATAACCAAATCGAAATGTCTTTTATTAATCTGAGCCAAAGCTTCATCGTAATTGGAAACACCAGTTACCCTGGGCATTGAAGTTAAGTTCATTTGATGATACTCTCCTAGTATATGCTCAGAAAATCGCCCTTCTTTTTCGATAGCAAATGCATCATAAAGTGTAGAGACTAAGAGTATTTCCTTCACTTTATACGGCATAAGATCATGAAAAATATCACGATTGGCATTCTGCTTATTCAGGAATTTTTGAAGTAACTTCCTATTTGATATGTCTGCCGGCTTCTGGAACTCTTTAACTTCTGAATCGACCTGGTCACTTTGCGTTGATTCTCTCAGAATCCTTTTTGCTTCAACAGTATTCAGGTAATTACTAATAATGGAAGCCAGATTATCAATTAAATGCCTTTCTTCTTTCAAAAACGGTCCTTCATCCAAATCGATGAATTTTTTCAGATAATAAATCTCAATTTCACCCTGAGAATTATCAATGGTAGTAAAAGTCTTTGAGAGTCTCCATTCTGTTTCTCCAAATCCTGCCGATTTATATTCATTTTTTTTGAAAGATATTTTCGCTGCAGTATTGGCAGGGTATTGCCATGCTTTTGGGAGTATATGGACTATACGGCGCAGTGTTTCATCTACTTCTTTACCCTCATGAATAATTTGGTTTGTTTTATTAATACACGCGAGTTCCTTAAGTCTCTCGCGTTTTTCGTCCATCAATTGTTGAATATCATTTTCATTCCTGGGTACATCCATTAAAATGTTTTTTGGTACAGAGTAAAATTAATGAAAAAAAACGATGGTGCAAGGCTTAGTAATGAACTGTGAAGGCTTGAGAATATAAGTCTATTCGTTGAATATCCCTTTAATGATAAAAAACAAAAGGATCATCCGGTGAAAATATCTTTTTTAATTAAAATAACGACCAACAACCAGTACCCTTCGACAAGCTCAGGGACTGCAGGCTCAGGGCGGGAGCCCAGTAACAAGAACCGAGCGAAGCGAGCTCAACGACTGAAAGGAGTTAAACCAGCAACAGAAAACAGTAACCAGCAAGAGTAACCAGAACTGAGGGGGGGGCGATCGAACTCAACGACTGAAAGGAGTTAATCCATTACTTCTCCTCGTTTATCATAAATGTATTCCCGCTTCGCATTAATTCATCAACATTTTTAAATTTAGCAGTAGCTTTGTTTGCTTTAACCTGCTCATATAACATTGACTCATAAACGGGATTCTTAACGGCCCTGATAACTCCCATTGCAACAGGAAATTCGGGCAAACTCATCCGTGCAAGCATATAATGAAGTGAATGTGAATCATCGTGTGAATCATGTACAGCAAGATCATCTACTGTAATACCATTCTCTCCAATCGTAACCACTTCAAATTTATTTGATTTTAGGATAAGACCTTTTTCCCTGTTTTTACCAAAGATCATCGGTTCACCATGTTTTAAATAAATCTGGTGATCATGCTTCACATCTGAACCAGTAATTTCATTATGAACTTTATTGGCAAATATCACACAATTCTGAAGAATTTCGACAACAGTTGTTCCTCTGTGATCTGCAGCTTCAACAAGCACTTCTTTCATCATTTTTGGATCGGTATCTACAATCCGCGCGAAAAAAGCACCCTGAGCTCCCATTACCAATTCTCCTGGTCTGAAAGGATTCTCAATTGTTCCATCAGGAGATGTTTTTGTAACACTTCCAACAGGTGTAGTAGGTGAATACTGTCCTTTTGTTAGTCCGTAAATCTTATTGTTAAATAATAGAATATTTATATTAATGTTTCTACGGATAACATGAATAAAATGATTTCCTCCAATAGCCATAGAATCACCATCACCAGTTACAACCCACACACTTAAATTGGGGTTCGCTACTTTAACTCCAGATGCAATAGCCGTAGCTCTTCCATGTAAACTATGAAAACCATAGGTGTTAATATAGTATGGGAATCGTGATGAGCACCCTATTCCTGAAACAAAAACGATATCTTCCTTTCTTACTCCGGTAAGAGAAAGAGCGTTTTTAATGGTTGATAAAACTGAAAATGAGCCACAACCTGCACACCATTTAACAGAGCCATCTACCTTAAAATCCTTAGCTGTTATTACACTATTTTCGCTCATAATTATATCTTTTCAAGTAGTTCCCTAAACTTTATCTTTAATTCCGAAATCATAAATGGTAATCCTTGTACCTTATTATATTGTTGGTACTCATAAGAGGGGTGTTTAGATCTTAAATAATTTGCAAATTGCCCCATATTTAATTCACATACAACACGCTTTTTGAAGCTCTTTAAAACCTCTTCAGTATTTCCTGGTAAAGGATTTATATAGTTAAACTGAGCGAGACTAATTGAATGTCCTTCTTCCTGCAATTCGGATACTGCAGTGAATAATGCACCATAAGTACCTCCCCATCCTACAACTAAAAGATCAGCAGAATCTTCACCCAAAACTTCCTGTTCCGGGATAAAATTGACTACTTTATTTATTTTTTCCTGCCTTTTTTCTACCATTATCTGGTGATTCATAGGATCATGAGAAACCTCCCCTGTGATGTCTGCCTTTTCCAATCCGCCAATACGATGCCTCATACCTTCCTGTCCAGGTGTTGCCCACATTCTTGCAAGTGTTTCTTCATCACGCGAATATGGAAAATATTCTTCATGATTATCCTCAACCTTCCTTGTCCCAATCTCTGCCATTTCCTTTACCTCAGGAATATGCCATAACTCAGATCCATTAGCGAGGTAACCATCAGTTAACAAAATTACAGGTGACATATGTTCTAATGCAAGTTTTGCAGCTTTATAAGCATAGTCGAAACAATTTGCCGGAGAACTTGCAGCAATAACTACCACCGGACTTTCTCCATTTCTTCCATATAAGGCCTGCAATAAATCACTTTGCTCTGTCTTAGTTGGCAGCCCGGTAGAAGGACCACCTCTCTGGACATTAACAATAACTATTGGTAACTCTGTAATTACAGCCAAACCAATTGCTTCACCTTTTAAGGCTAAACCTGGTCCTGAAGTAGAAGTAACTGCCAACCTGCCTGAAAAGGATGCCCCAATAGCAGAGCAGATACCTGCAATTTCATCTTCAGCCTGAAATGTCAATGCATCAAGATGCTTCATTCCTGAAAGCTCTTGTAAAATCTCAGAAGCTGGAGTTATTGGGTAAGACCCAAGAAATAACCCGATATTAGCTCTTTCAGAAGCTGCAAGTAAACCCCATGCTGTTGCCTGATTACCACTAATATTTCTAAAAAGTCCTTTCTTATTTTTTGCAGGATTAACTAAAAAAGTGGTTGAAAAAGCTTCAATGGTTTCTGCATAATTAAATCCGGCATGTAGAACAGCTTCATTAGCTTCAACCAATTCTGGCTTAGATTTAAATTTATCCTGTAAAAAATTTTCTCCAATTGATATATCCCGATTAAAAAGGAAAAACAAAATTCCAGCTACAAATTGGTTTTTTGTTTTGTCTGCCGTTTTTGAGTCAAGTCCTAATTCATTTGTTGTCGCTCTGGTCAATTCGGTTATTGGTGCTTTAATAATATTAAATCCTTCAAGACTACCATCATTCAATGGATCTTCAATATAACCGGCTTTCTTAAAATTTTTATCGTCAAAATTATCGATATCAATAATTATGGTAGCTTCTGCTTTCACCCATTTCATATTAGCTTTTAATGCAGCAGGATTCATTGCTACAAGCACATCAGCTAAATCCCCCGGAGTTGACACATCTTTATGACCAATATGAACCTGAAATCCAGATACTCCGGCAACCGTACCTTGCGGTGCACGTATCTCAGATGGATAATCTGGAAAAGTTGACAAATCGTTTCCGATAAAAGCAGAAGTATCAGAAAACTGACTGCCAGTTAACTGCATTCCATCTCCTGAATCTCCAGCAAATTTTACAACAACTTCCTCTAATTCAACAATATTCGGTTTTTTCCCCATAACAGGTTTTAATAAATAAATGAATGTATATATTAAATGCATACAAGATTTACCTTATATGCATCTATGAATTTTCTTCGGTAATTTTCTTTTTCTTTGTGTTGAATCTCCATAAATAAGCTCTATGGAAATTTTCATTCAATAAATCAAAATTATTCTAATCAAAATTAAATATTTCCCTTAATGCTAATCACTTTTTTAACATTTTTTTAAACATAACAAAACTAAGTTTTTGTTTTCAAATTACATAGAGTTATTTAGATAAAATACTATTAATCTTACATCATTATTCAAAAAATATGACAATAATAAAAACAGTTAGAGGATTTACACCAATTTTTGACAAAAACTGCTTCCTTGCAGAGAACGCGGTTATCATCGGGGATGTAAAAATGGGTAAGGATTGTTCAGTATGGTATGGTGTTGTAATAAGGGGTGATGTAAACTCAATAAGGATTGGAAATAAAGTTAACATTCAGGATGGATCTACTTTGCACACTCTTTTTGAAAAATCGGTAATTGATATCGGAGATAATGTTTCCGTAGGGCACAATGTTGTTATTCATGGTGCAAAAATTGAAAAAAATTGTCTTCTGGGAATTGGCTCTGTAATTCTTGATAATGCGGTTATTGGTGAGGGTTCAATTATAGCGGCCGGATCTGTGATACTTGAAGGCACGATAGTTGAACCAGGTAGTATTTATGCCGGCGTTCCTGCCAAAAGAATTAAATCAGTCGACCCTGAACAATCGAAAGAAATGATTGAGAAAATTGCTAATAATTATCTGTTTTATTCTGAATGGTATAGGGAGGAGTAGGGTGAACCCTCATTCCTAATTATCTAAAATTCCCTTCTAATATACATAGAGAAATTATTGACCGCGTGATATAGTTCAACCGGTACTTCATGCCTGGTCGTTCCGACCACATGAAGTCCTATTTATTACCACCCGTTTAGATAGATTAATCATAATGAAATCTGCATTTCACAATATGTAATTCATCACCTTTTACTTTATAAATTAATCTATGTTCACTGTCAATTCGGCGAGACCAATATCCTTTGTACTTGTATTTTAAAGGTTCTGGCTTTCCTATTCCGGAAAATGGATTACGTGAAACATCTTTTATTAATTCATTTATCTTTTTGACTATCTTTTTATCGGTTTTTTGCCAATACAAATAATCCTCCCAGGATTCATCTACGAATATGTATTTCATTAATCAAATATTTTTTTCTCAAATGAATTACCCGAATTAAATTTTTCAATAGCAGAATCAAGTCTTTTCTCGTTTAACCTGGAAGATAACTCGTGTTGAGTGGCTGTTAGGGAATTATACTCATCCAATGAAATAATTACCACACCATTATCTTTCCCTCTATTTATGATTAAAGTTTCAAAATTTTTAGTGACGTTGTCAAGATACTTTTTAATATCTTTCCGGAAATCTGAAATTGTTGTAGTTAACATGATTTAAATATTATGTACGTATATTTGTACAAATATAAGTACAAAAGATTAAAAATCAAAAATTCTTTATACCTAAATAGGACGATTTTTTGGAAATGGGTGGTAACGTTTTTGTTAAGGTATAATTACATATTTTTATCTATTCCATTGAGAAGGTATACTTATCCAAATAGGCACTATTAAGTTAACTAACCATTTTTTTTATACGAACAACAACTCCAGATATAAAATCCCCATACAACTTATTCTAATTGCTGGCTTCCTACTATACTAATTTCAATACTCCCTAAAATAACAATATCCATATCTCCAATCTATTTGTATTCTTCCTTCTTCTGTTTCCTTTAGTTCTAAAAATAGTCTTACCCCATACAATTTTATACTTGTCTTATACTTGTTTGTAATAATCCCCTCCACTCCCTTCCGGTAACCCCACAATCCATTAATTAATCTT